>JAAWSH010000191.1 GCA_022801475.1 Acutalibacter sp.
TCTGCCATGACTGCGGCGGACTTTAAAAAGCTGCTGCACCAGCGCACCAATTAATTTGTACAAAAGCCCCGGCAAGCTTGCTCTAGGCTGTCCGGGGTTTTTGAGGCCGCCTCTACCAGGCGGCTATTTTTCTGCCCGCAAAAAATCGATTAGCGGCGCGGCATATTCTTGGGAAAAAATATCGTGGGAATGGGTAAAGGCGTGCTGAAACGCGGCCTCTTCCGGGGTCGTTGGCCTTTTCCGGGTGACAAAGACCCCGGCTATCTTCATCATCATGCGGTCGGAAAAAGGCATTTTTTCATAGCAGAGCCCGCTCTGCATATAAAAATGAGGCAGGTCCCGGCGCTCCTCTGGGGTAAGATTCTGCTGCCACAGAGCGTCCACCGTCTCCTGGGCCTGGTTGGGGGTGGCCCCGGTGACGAACAGCACCAGCTTTTTGCCGGAAAAACGGGTCCGGGCCTTTTTCCAGCCATCAATGCGCCCCGCATGGGCCCGGGTGCCAAACACCACTGTATCGCATCCGGCCAGCCGCTCTTCCGCATCGTCATAGGGAACCGCTTCGCAGCCTAGTTTTTGGGCGATAAGCTCCCCATACCGCTGGGTAAAGCCTGTCTTACTTTTATATACAACGATTATTTTACTCATCACTTTCAGCCTCCTTTTGGTTGAGCGCCTGGGCCAAAAAGGCCTGGTAGGCCTGCTCTTGCCAGGCAAAAATTTCCTGGGGCGAAATATCCGTTATCGCGCACACAGCCCCCAAGCCCACAGTGTACAAGAGCATGTTCAGGTGCAGACGGCGGGCGTCCTCCAAAGAGAGCCCCAGTTCCTGGGCCAGCCGTTCCGCCAAGCAGGGGTCCGCCTGGGTTTGCCGCAGGTCCTCCAGGGACTGTACTCCCACCCTCCGGTGCAGGACGAAAATACGGAACAGGTTTGGCTCCTCCCGAGCCAGCTGAATATAGGCCTGGCCTGTGCTGCTAAAGGGGTTGCAAGGGTCCGCCCGGGCGGCGGCATACTGACGGACAAAGTCCTCGGTCATGCCCTCCACCTCCCGGCGCAGGGCCTCCATGTTCTGGCAATAGCTGTAGATGGGCTGCACCGAGCACCCTAGTTTTTCAGCAATGCTCTTCACCAGCACCCGCTCCATGCCTCCTTGGCGGGCCAACTGAAAGGCGGCCTGTAGCACCTGGTCTTTTGTAATACGCTGCTTTGGCATAACTCTCTCCTTATTGGATTACTCCTGAACAAACAGGCAGGAAAAGGCCGCAGTCCCAGGTCAGAACCAAACGGCGGGTTTGGGGCAAGTCTGCCAGCGGCTGACAAGCCAAGACGCAAAGCCCCTTTGGGCGTAAGCTCCAAGCCAGCATTTCCTACCGCAAGTTCAGAAGTTATATAAACCAATTATATAAATTAATTATATGCAAGTTATTATTGTTTGTCAATAGTCCTTTCTCGAAAAAATCATTTATACACCGCAGACCACTTCCAGGCGCCCTGCCCCAAACACCCGGAATATTTTAACAAAAAACCGTTTACCTCCTTGGAAAAATGAGGTATAATATCTCTAAACTACTTTCTACCAACGGGAAAGGGAATTGGCATGGTTAAGAAAATATGGAAAGCCGCCTGTACCGCCCTGTGCGGGCTGGGAATTTTGTGGTTCTGCCTGCCCGCGCTTCACGGGGGCTTTGCCGAGGGTTCTGTTTTTGGCGTCTTCGTCTGCGGGCTGGGGTTAGGCCTGACTTTGGGCTATAAAAAGCTGGTGGCCCGGGGCGGCTGGCAAAGGTACGCTGTACGGGCCTTGGTGGTTCTCTATGCTCTTGGTCTGGGCTGGGCCGGTTTTCTCACTGGGCTTATCTTCTCTTACCAGGCTGCTGTGCCGCCCCAAGGTCTCGACGTGGTGGTGCTGGGGGCACAAGTATACAGCGCCGAGCGCATGGGCGTCAGCCTAAGCAACCGGGTGGACAAGGCCTATGAATATCTCTGTGCTAACCCGGAGGCACGGTGTATTGTCACAGGGGGCCAGGGAGGCAACGAGCCCTGCCCCGAGGCCCTGACGGAAAAAAACGCCTTGGTTCGCATGGGGGTGGACCCGGAGCGCATTTACATGGAGGACCGGTCCCGAAACACCCGGCAAAACCTGGACTTTGCCATGGAGATTGCCCAAAAAGAGGACCTGGGGCCCCAGGTGGTGGTGGTTTCTCAGGGGTTCCATCTGTACCGGGCGGTGCAGCTGGCCAAAAGCGCAGGTTTTGAGGCCTACGGCCTGGCCGCAAAGACGGACCCTGTCATTTTTCCCCAGTACTATGGCCGGGAACTCCTCTCCCTCACCAAGTGGTGGATAGAGGAACTTTTCCGCTAGCGTCTCTTTAAAACCAGCGGGACAAGGCTGGGCCTGTACAGGCATACTACCAGGATTTTTCACAGGGAAGCAGGCTGTTTATGGGCAAACGTCTCCCCAGCGGCAGACCTGTACCAGCTAACATTTTTTGATACCAAGAAGGGCCCCTCTCCCTGGGGCCGGGAGATTTTCTACTGTTTGCAAGCAAACCCCAAACACAGGAGGAGAGCAAATGGGCTACTACTTAAAAAACGTTAGAATCATTGATCCTTCCCAAGGGCTGGATGCCCTGGGGGACCTACTGCTTCGGGAGGGCGTCATTGCCCAAGGGTCCCCGGGGCCAGAGGACCAGGCGATAGACTGTGGGGGCCTGGTGGCCGCGCCGGGCCTGGTGGACCTGCACGTACACCTGCGGGACCCTGGCCAGACCCACAAGGAGGACCTTTTTTCCGCCTGCCGGGCTGCCGCTGCCGGAGGAGTAACCAGCCTTTTAGCTATGCCAAATACCCAGCCGGCTATGGATTCTCCCCAGCTGGTGGCAGACCTACTGGAAAGGGCGCGCTCTGCCGACTGCACCGTGTATACCGCCGCCTGCGTTACCAAAGGCCTTCTGGGCCGGGAATGCGCGGATTACGCCGCCCTAAAGGCTGCGGGAGCCATTGCCCTGAGCGACGACGGCAAGCCTGTGGCCAGCACCCGCTGTCTGTTAGAGGCTCTCTCCGCCGCCCAGGACCTGGGCCTAACGCTGGCCGCCCACTGCGAGGACCTGGACCTGGCCCAGGGCGGGCTGATGAACCAGGGAGAAACCGCCCGGCGGCTGGGAGTGCAGGGAACGCCTCCCGCAGCGGAGGACTGCGGCGTAGCCCGGGAAATTGCCGCGGCGGCCAGCATTGGCGCGCCTGTACACATCTGCCATGTAAGCACCTGGGGCTCGGTAGCGCTGATCCGCGACGCAAAGCGCCGGGGGGTAGCGGTCACTGCCGAGACCTGTCCCCACTATCTACTGCTGACGGACCGGGCCCTGGAAAGCATGGACGCGGACTACCGCATGAACCCGCCCCTGGGCAGCGAAGGGGACCGCCAGGCCCTGCTAGAGGCCCTTTGCGACGGCACCCTGGACGCC
Organism: Acutalibacter sp.; assembly: GCA_022801475.1. Lineage (GTDB taxonomy): Bacteria > Bacillota > Clostridia > Oscillospirales > Acutalibacteraceae > Acutalibacter. The sequence continues at coordinate 3,462 of JAAWSH010000191.1, forward strand.
ATTTCCACAGACCACGCCCCACACACACCGGAAGAAAAGGCCGACTTTATCACCGCGCCCAACGGGGCCATTGGCATGGAGACCTCTCTGGCGGCGGCATGGACTGCCCTGGAGGACCGGCTGCCCCTCTCTCGAGTGATAGAACTGATGAGCTGGAATCCCGTTAAGATTTTGGGCATTCCCGCGGGCACCCTGGCCCCGGGGGCTGTGGCAGACGTAGTGCTGTTTGATCCAGAGCGCCGGTGGACCGTGAATCCGGAGAAACTCCACGGGAAAAGCCGCAACACGCCCTTTAAGGGCATGGAGCTAAAGGGCAAGGTGCGCATTATCCTCCTGCCGG
>JAAWSH010000192.1 GCA_022801475.1 Acutalibacter sp.
TTCCCGTTAAAATGGGGAGAGGACGACACGATGAGTTTTTCCATAGGGGATTATCCTTTCAAAAAAACTTAGATTGGGAGGGGGCTTCTGTACAAGCGGCTCCGCCCAAAGAGTTTCGCGTGGGTTGGGCGGTCCATTTTGGGTCAGACACGCGGCCAATTCTTGCGGCCGGCCGGACCATTTATGGCCTTGCGATTCTGGCAAGGGAACGCTCTGCGCAATAGTGCGGTTGTACTATGACGATGACGGAAAAAGTGCAAGCATATGGCGCGCAAGGCCCACGTGCAGGTTTGCACGAGCAGGTTTGCTCTAGCAGATTTGCTCGTGCGGTCTTTGTGCAAGGTTGCCTGAAACTTTTTTAGTATGGCCACGTCATATCATACATGGTTTTTCGATTCTGGCAAGGGGACGCTGTGCGCACCGGTACGGGCGTACTATGCGCGGGCAAATCCCGTGCGAAGTCTTGGCGCGGGGTTGTTGGCTTAGTGGGGGCAGGCCGCTGTTCCGGCGGCTTGCCGCCGGAAAGCGCTGCTTTGGGCGGCGCGGTTTTTGTGGGCCCGCTCTGGCGTTTTGCTATGGGAAGGTCTGGCGCACCCTCTTTTGCCGTTCGCGCCGCCTGTTTAAGGGCAAGGCCGCGGGGCTCTACCCCGCACCCCGCCGGGGGAAATGATTTCCCCCGGGCCCCCTCTTTGCGCTTCGCGTTCTGCGTTTTGCTACCGCTACTTTTTGGCTGTGGCGGCTTTCAGCGCCGCTTTGCCCATACGGATGCTCTGCACCAGCCTTCTTCCCGCCGGACAGGAAAAGGCGCAGCAGCCACACTCCATGCAGGTGTTGATATTCAGCTCCCGCATGGCCTCCAGATCCTTTTTCTGGGCGGCGCGTTCCAGCTTGGTGGGCATCAGGTTCATGGGACAGGCCGCCACGCACCGGCCGCAGCGGATGCAGGCAGTGGTCTCGTACAGCTTGGCCTCTTTTTCGTCAAAGGCCAAAATAGCGTTGTTCTGCTTGAGGATGGGCAGCTGGTCGCTGGTCAGGGCAATGCCCATCATGGGGCCGCCCATCAGCAGCTTTTTAGGCTCCGCCTTGTACCCGCCGCAGAACTCGACGACGTCCTGAATGGCTGTGCCAATGGGTACAATCACGTTCTGGGGGTTTTTGACGGCGGAGCCGTCAATGGTCACCCGCTTTTTGGTCAGGGGCATGCCGGTGCGCATATAGCTGGCCAAAAAGGATACGGAGGCGATGTTCATCACCAGGCAGCCCACGTCGGCAGGCAGGGCACCGGCGGGCACCGTGCGGCCGGTGCAGGCCTGCACCAGCACCTTTTCCGCGCCCTGGGGGTAGCGGCTCTTCAGGGGCAGGACGCGCACCTCGTCGTGGGGGTCCCGGCGGGGGTCGTCGGCAATCTCCCGAAGCTTTTCTATCACGTCGGGCTTGTTGTCCTCCACAGCGACCAGCACCCGGTGCACGTCCAAAATCTCTTTCACCGCGTATATGCCTTCCAGCACATTTTTGCCGTTTTCCAGGGCCTCCCGGTGGTCGCTGGTCACGTAGGGCTCGCACTCGGCCACATTAATAATCAGGGTGTCTATGTTCTTGTCCTCGGGCACGTTTAGCTTTACATGGGCGGGAAAGCCCGCGCCGCCCAGCCCCACCAGCCCGGCGGCTTTGGCGGCCCCGGCCAGGGTCTTTTTGTCATAGATCCGCTCCGGGGGGCGGATCTCCGGGTCCGACTCCATCAGCCCGTCTGATTCGATGACCACCGCTTCCACAGGCTGGCCGCCGGTGAGCATAATTTTCGTTACCTCCGCCACCGTACCAGAAACCGAAGCGTGCACAGGCGCGCTCACATAGGCGTCGCTTTGGCCCACCACCTGGCCCAGGTAGACATAATCGCCCTTTTTCACCACAGGCCGGCAGGGCGCGCCAATGTGCTGCTGCATAGGCAGCACCACCCGGGCGGGGGGCGGCATCTCTACCGTGGGGGTCTGCCAGGTATTTTTGTGGTGGGGCACCGGAGCGCCGCCATGGGTCCTAAAGGGGCGCTTGGGGAAATGCTCCTGCATAATAGCCACAATCCTTTCGTTCTTAAAAAATTTACAAACTTATTTTACCGCAAAACCCGAAATTGTGCAACAGGAAAAGCAGAGAATGGCGAATTTTAACACGCCCGCTTCTCTGTCCCGGGCTGCCGCCGCGGCTTCACTCTTTCCTCTGCCTTTACATAAACTGGCGTGAAAGGAGGAATTTTTATGCCCATCAGAATCTTTATCGACCAGGGCCACAACCCCCAGGGCGTTAACGCCGGGGCCGAGGGCAACGGCCTGCGGGAGCAGGACGTCACCTACAACGTGGGGGTAGACCTGGCGGGCCTTTTAAACGACGACCCCCGGTTTGAGGCCCGGCTTTCCCGCAACACGCCCACCGAGTCTTTGGGTACCAGCAACGCCTCCAGCCTACAGGCCAGGGTCAATATGGCCAACAGCTGGCCCGCCAACTACTTTATCAGCATCCACTGCAACGCAAACAGCAACCCCGCTATAAACGGTAGCGAAGTCTACGTTTACCAAGAGGGCACCCAGGCCTATTGGCTGGCCCAGCACATCCTTAACGCGGTGGTAGAACAGGCGGGCACCCGGAATAACGGGGTGCGGCTGAACCCCTCGCTGTATGTGCTGCGAAAAACAAAAATGCCCGCCGTGCTGGTGGAGCTGGGCTACCTGACCAACCGCTCCGACGCCCAAAAGCTGCGGGACAACCAGCCGGACTTTGCCCGAGGCATTTATTACGGGCTGCTTAGCTATTTCGGTTTCTCCCCCACTAACCGGTAGCCAGAGCGAGGCTCCGACGAACAGATGGGAAAAGTTTCGCCGTCTCGTCCGCCCCCTTCCCTCCCTGTCTTGATTTTTCCCTCTATCAGGAATATAATAGAGCTTGCCCGTTCCCAAGCTTTTAACAGCCCTGGACGGGCCCTATTTCCTGAATAGAAAGGACTCTGTTTATGACCCCCTACCGCGCCTGTATTTTTGATTTAGACGGCACTTTGGCCGACACCCTGCACTCCATTGCCTATTTTGGCAACAGCGCCCTAAAGGCCTTTGGCTTTCCCTCCATTCCGGTGGCGGATTACCGGCGGCTGGTGGGCAACGGGGCTGATGTTTTGATGGACCGGATGCTGCGCCGGGTGGGGGCGGCCCTCTCCCCGGAAGAACGCCGCCGCTTTCGGGCCGTGTATGACCGCCTCTATGCCGCAGACCCCCTGGCCCTGGTGGGGGCTTATCCCGGCCTACCGGAGGTTCTGGAGCGCCTGCGCCAAAGGGGCCGAAAGCTGGCTGTGCTCTCTAACAAGCCAGACGACATGACCCAGGCCATTGCCAGAGAGCTGTACGGCGGCGTGCTCCATGCCGCCTATGGCCAGCGCCCGGAATTTCCCACCAAGCCAGACCCCGCCGCTGTGCTGGCCCTGGCAAAAGAGCTGGGGGTTTCCCCCCAGGAAACCCTCTATATTGGCGACAGCGGCGTGGACATGGACACCGCCCGCCGCGCGGGAATGGACTCCTGCGGGGTGCTGTGGGGGTTTCGGGACCGGGAAGAGCTGCTGGCCCACGGGGCCATGTTCCTGGCGGGCGACCCGGCGCAGCTGGAGAAAATTATCGAAAAACAATAAATATATATTGACAAGCAATATAATCCAGATTATAATAGAGACACAAACCAAACGGAGGTGTCTTTATTATGTCACAGTGGAA
>JAAWSH010000193.1 GCA_022801475.1 Acutalibacter sp.
CATACGCAAAGACGGCACCTTTGTAATACGCACCAGCGACGCTACCCGGGACAGCTATTTTGACCGGGTGGAAAGTATGTATGACGATGTGGCCGGCAAGTCCCCCCAGCAGTATATAGAAGAGCTGAAGGCGGCCATGGAAAAGGGAGAGAGCTATACCAGCGAGTTCACGCTTGAGGGGGAGCGCAGGCATCTTTTCTGTACCCGGCTGCCCTATTCCGAATGGTATCTATTGACATTTATGCCCTATGGTTCCCTAAACGAGAGTATCGATCACCTAAGCTCTCAGCTGATGGTGGGGGCCATTGTCAGTTGTGGGATTATTTTTATTACGTTGGTTTTCATCTTTATAGGATATTATAAAATTAACCGGCACCAGCTGAAAGTGGTAGACGACGCGCGCCAGTCGGCGGAGCGGGCCCTGACCCTGGCGGTAGAGGCCCGACGGGAAGCGGAACAGGCCCAGGCCCAGGCAGAGCGGGCCAACCAGGCTAAGAGCGAGTTCCTTTCTAACATGAGCCATGACATTCGCACACCGATGAATGCCATTGTGGGCATGACGGCCATTGCCACAGCCAACATAGACGATAAGGAGCATGTACGCAGCTGTCTGCATAAAATTACCACCAGCAGCCGGCACCTTTTGGGACTGATCAACGACGTGTTGGACATGTCTAAGATCGAGAGCGGCAAGATGACTCTGGCGTATGACCGAGTATCGCTGCGGGAGCTGATGGAGAGCCTGGTGAGTATTGTGCAGCCCCAGGTAAAAACGAAGCGCCAGAACTTCGGGGTGTCCATTGTGGACATTTCTGCCGAAAACGTGCTGTGCGATAGTGTACGTCTGAACCAGGTGCTGCTGAACCTGCTTTCTAACGCAGTAAAGTTTACACCAGACGAAGGCAGCATTCAGGTGACCATGAAGCAGGAGCCCTCGCCAAAAGGAGAGGACTATGTGCGGGTACGGGTATGGGTGCAGGATGACGGCATAGGCATGTCGCCGGAATTTGTAGAGCATATTTTCGACTCCTTCGCCCGGGAAGACCGGACCCGTGTGCACAAAACCGAGGGCACGGGCCTGGGTATGGCCATTACTAAGTTCATTGTGGACGCCATGGGCGGAGATATTCGGGTAGAGAGCCGCCAGGGCGAAGGTACCCTTTTCAGTCTAACCCTGGATATGGAAAGAGCCGGGGGCGCGGAGATGGATATGACCCTGCCAAACTGGAATATGCTGGTAGTAGATGACGACAAGCTGCTGTGCGAAAGCACTGTGAGCTCGCTAAGGTCCATTGGCATCAACGCGGAATGGACCCTCTCCGGAGAGGAGGCAATTAAGAAGGTAGAGGAGCGCCACCGGCGGGGGGATAACTACCATATTATTCTATTGGATTGGAAACTGCCGGGGCTGGATGGTATTTCCACTGCCCGTGAGCTACGTAGCCGGCTGGAGGACGATATTCCTATTCTGCTGATCTCTGCCTATGACTGGAGCGATATTGAGCAAGAGGCCCGTGCGGCAGGCGTCAGCGGGTTCATTCCAAAGCCGCTGTTTAAGTCCACCCTGTTCTATGGTCTTCGGAAGTATGCGGAGGATATTCCGGAAGTGGAGACCACGGGAATGGAGGAACAGGAGACCGATTTTAATGGTATCCGGGTACTGGTTGCCGAGGACAACGAGCTGAACTGGGAGATTGCCAGCGAGTTGCTCTCTGCCTATGGACTGGAGCTGGAATGGGCTGAAAACGGGCAAATCTGCGTGACAAAGTTGGAGAACGCCCAGCCGGGGTACTATAAGGCCGTTCTCATGGACATCCGTATGCCTGTCATGACAGGGTTCGAGGCTGCCCGGGCCATTCGCAAACTGAACCACCCAGACGCGGGACTGCCCATTATCGCCATGACTGCGGATGCCTTTGCGGAGGATGTACAAAAGTGCTTAGAGGCAGGGATGAACGCCCATGTCTCCAAGCCCATTGATGTGCGGGAAGTGACTAGGCTCTTAAAAAAGTTTCTGGACATGTAAAATTTTGTAAGATAAAAAACCAGCCCCACTGGCCAGAGGGAGAAAACCCTCCGGTCAGTGGGGCAAAGCAGCCGGAGCCCCGCGGGGTATTCCTCAAAATTCTCAAACCCGGCGGGGCTTGAACTCTTTTGGCCCGATTGGGCGATACCAAAACCGCTGGGCACGCAAACGCTTCCGTGCCGCTTGAGAATAGTGTAGCCCAAGGGCAGGCTGCTTATGCAGGCCAAAAGTCCAAGCCGTAAAAAAATTTTATGAACCAGAACCCCTTGCAAAACCAGGGGAAGTATAGTATAATATCGAAAGAATGCCATAAAAACCGGCGCGGGGCAAAAGCTACCCGCCCCAGGCGCAAACGATAGAGGAGGAAAAACCATGAATGCATTTGAGATCATTTTTGCCATTGCCCTGCTGCTCTTCTCTGTGGCAATTATTCTGGTGGTACTGCTGCAAGAGGGCAACCAGAAAAATTTGGGGGCCGTAACTGGCGGCGCAGACACGTTTCTTTCTAAAAATAAGGCGCGTTCTGTAGACGCGTTTTTGGCTCGCTGGACAAAGTTTATTGCCATTGGCTTCTTTGTGCTGGTGCTGGTGGCTAATGCCGTGATGTATTTTGTGAAATAAAAAACGGCAGTGCGGACTTAAAAGTTCGGAACGAAATGATTCTGAGGAGAGAACGGGGAGCAGCGCTTTGGCGCTGCTCTTTTTGTAGGAAGATAGTGGGCCAGCTCCTAAGAAAGAATTGAATTTCTGCGTTTCGCCAAAGGGTATGGGAGAAGTTGGCAGGAGATCCAGGGTGTTTTCCCATAGTTGTTCCCCAGGGAATAGGAGCTTTTGTTATGCCCCATCGCGGCGAAAGGCGGAACGGATGGGAGAAGGGTGATGATCTGCTTTGTGGAAGGACCTCGGGCACAGCAAGCACTGCTGGACCGGTGCCGGGGCTCGGCTTTTGGCTGTAAACTGGCGGGAATGGTGAAAGCTTATGGGTTTGACCAAAGGCTGGTTCAGTTTTGGTTAAGCCAGACCGCTGCCTACGGCCTGCTGGAAGGCCAGATGGTCCTTTGCGGCCGGCCGGAGGACCCGGCGGAAGCCCGGGCGTTTCTGGCGGCGCTGGGGCCAGGCTCGGTATTATGTCAAAAAGAGGCTGCCGCCGGTCTGGGTTTGGTAGTAAAGAATCAAGGCAAGGTGCTGAAAAAGCGCCTGCCTGCCGAGACCCGGGTGAAAATGGAAGCGGAGTGGAATTCACAGAATATGGAGTCTCTTAAAAAGATACACACGCTGCTGCGGCAGTGGAATATGGCTGGCGCTTTCGAGCCCTTCTATCTGGATATGTCCCACAGGCTGCGGCATGGCGTGGCAGTGGTAGAGACCTATCAGAAGGGGGAGATGCTTCTAGGCTGTGCGGTGGCTGCCACTGTGACCAAAGAAGCGGCTTTGCTTTCGGCTGTGGCAGTACAGGCTGGATGGCAGGGGAAAGGAATTGGGAGCCAGCTGGTGGGACGGATAGAGGCCGCACTGCCTGGAAAAAGCCTATATGTGCTGCGGGAGGAAGGAAAGAACCAGCGGTTTTACCAAAGATTGGGCTATGATGAGAGAGAGTCCTGGCTAGAGGGAGGAGGTTAGTTCCGTTTCGAAGCAAGACTGGCGGGCAGGGCACTTTTACGATTTGCCAGTCCTTCTGGGCTTGCGGTTTCTCTGCTTTTTTGGTTTCAA
>JAAWSH010000194.1 GCA_022801475.1 Acutalibacter sp.
TTAAAGGAGAAATTCGGCACCCTGGACGCCCTGAACGAGGCCATGGGCACAGTGTTCTGGAACCAGGAATACACCAGCTGGGACGAAATTTTTGTGGCCAGGCCCACCCTGGCCAATTCCCCCAACCCCCACCTGCTTTTGGAGCAGAAGCGCTTTGTCTCCCGGGTCAGCGTGGACTTTTTTAAGATGCAGGCGGACATCCTGAAAAAGTACCGGAAGCCCGGGGACTTTATTACCACCAACGGCCTGTTTGGCCACCTGGACTACCAGGAGCTGGTGGGGGAGGTCCTGGACTTTATTACCTTTGACAGCTACCCCAACTTTGCCTATTCCCTGGGCGGGGTCAATGCCAACGCCTCTGGGGGCGGCTCCCTGCGGGACCGGGCAAGCGGCCTAAGCCTGGCCCTGACCCGGTCGGTCTCGCCGGTGTTCGGCATTATGGAGCAGCAGTCCGGCGGGGGCGGCTGGCAGACCCGTATGCCCCAGCCCAGCCCCCAGCCAGGGCAGATGCGCCTGTGGGCCTGGCAGTCCATTGCCCATGGGGCGGACTTTGTCAGCTTCTTCCGGTGGCGCACCTGCCCGGTGGGCATGGAGATCTACTGGAACGGCATCCTCCCCTGGGACAACCGGGACAGCCGCCAGATGGAGGAACTGCGTACGCTGCGGGACGAGACCGCCCGGGCGGCGGGCCTGGCTGGAAGCCGCTACACGGCCCAGGTGGCGGTGTGCTACCACTACCCCAGCCAGTGGGACGGCGAGGGGGATATATTCCACGGGCCCCTGGGGGGCGTTTCCACCGGGAGCTGGTTCGCGGCCTGCCAAAAGGCCCACGCGCCCATGGACCTGCTCTGCCTGCGGGAGGACCTGACCCTGGAGGAGCTGCTGCCCTACCGGCTGCTGGTACTGCCCCACATCGCCCTGATCTCTGAAACGGCCTGCCGCCTGCTGGAACAGTATGTGGAGCAGGGGGGCCAGGTGGTCTTTGGAGCCCGGACAGGTTTTAAGGATGGGTTCGGCCGCTGCCCCATGCGGCCTACGCCTGGCCCTGCCACGGGTCTGGCGGGGGGCACGGTACGGGACTACACCCTGGTTCCCGAGCCTACCACAGTGGAACTGCTGGGCAAAACTGTGCCCATGCCCAACCTGAACGAAATTTTAGAGCCCCAAGACGGGGAAGTACTGGCTGGGTATGGGTCCCAGTTCTATGCGGGCCAGCCCGCTGTGCTGCGTAAAACCCGGGGCAAGGGGCAGGCGCTGTATGTGGGGGCGGCTTTCTCGGAGGAAATGGCCGGGGTATTGCTAGAGTACTTTGGCTTGACCGAACCCTGCGCCGGTACCTTCACCCTGCCCCGGGAGGTGGAGTATGCCCTGAGGCAAAAGGAAGGGGAGTTCTACCACATCCTGCTAAACTATACGGCAAAAGCCCAAGACATTGTGTGCCGGGTTCCTGTGACCGACCTGCTGTCTGGAAAAACATATGAAGGTCCTGTTCAGCTGCCCGCCTATGGGGTGCTGGTATGCAGGGAGGAGGCGGAAAGTGGCGAAAAAGTACTTTCTGTTTGACCTGGACGGCACCCTTATGGACACGGGACCGGGCATTATGGAATGCATCCAAAAGACCCTGGCGGACCTGGGCCTGCCGCCCCGGGAGGAGGCCTTTCTCCGGCGGTTTGTGGGCCCGCCCCTGGCTGAGTCTTTCCAGAACCTTTGCGGCATGAGCCCAGAGGAGGCTGCCCGGGCCATTCAGATTTACCGGGGCTATTATGTGGCGGAGGGCGTTTATAAGAGCCCTCTCTACCCAGGCGTGGACCAGCTGCTAAAGAGGCTTTCCCAGGCAGCGGTGCTGTGCGTGGCTACTTCAAAGAATGAGAGCGGCGCCCGAAGGATCCTGGCCATGCGGGGCATTGAGGAACTATTTCAGGTAGTGGTGGGCGACGACGGTTCCCGGCCCAGCAAGGCGGCGGTAGTTGCCGGAGTTTTGGAGCGGTTGGGAAATCCGGCCCCGCCAGAGGCCGTGATGATAGGCGACCGCAGCTATGACATAGCTGGGGCGGCGGCATGGGGGCTAGAGGCGGTTGGGGTCTTATATGGCTACGCCGCCCCCGGCGAGCTGGAAGAGGCTGGAGCCCGGTATCTGGCTGCCACGGTGGAGGAGCTGAAGGCACTCTGCCTGCAGCTGGCGGCAGGAACGACAGCGAGAAGCGGACCGGGTGGGGGCTCCTCTTGAAAAATTTCCCTTGACAGCTTCTTTTAGCTATGCTACTATGATGCCAACGAAAGAAAGTTTCATCAAGAAAGAGAGATGATTAAAAATGAGCTTCAATGGCATCATAGGCAGTATGGGCGACCTGACCCGCCTCTCTGACGCCCGCAGCCGGTCTCTTAGCGCGGAAAACCCTACCGGTGGACCCGGCATGGGCGCCCGCTGTGAGCTGGAAAACGGCAGCGCCCGCCACGCTGCACGGGACCTGGGCAAGGGCTGGAAGGTGAACCCCTATGTGGTTATTCCCCCGGGTGAGACCTACGAGCTGGCCAATATTGAGGGGCCGGGCGTTATCCAGCACATCTGGATGGTGCCCACCAGCAAGGGGAGGAACTCAATCATCCGGTTCTTCTGGGACGGGGAGGAGAACCCCTCGGTAGAGTGTCCGGTGGGGGATTTTTTCTGTTCCACCTGGGACCACCCCACCCAGCTGACCTCCGCCGCAGTGTGCATCAACCCTGGACTGGCCTATAACTGTTATTGGCAGATGCCCTTCCGCAAAAGCTGCCGTATCACCCTGGAGGACATTGGCCCAGAAAACGTCATGTGTTTCTATCAGATCGACTATGCCCTTACCCAGGTGCCCGAGGACGCGGCCTACTTCCACGCCCAGTTCCGCCGGGTAAATCCCCTGCCCTATAAGTCCGTCTACACCATTCTGGACGGCGTAAAGGGTCAGGGCCACTATGTGGGAACCTACCTGGCCTGGGGGGTGAACAACGCCTGCTGGTGGGGCGAAGGAGAGATCAAGTTTTATATGGACGGGGACAGCGAGTATCCCACCATCTGCGGCACGGGAACCGAGGACTATTTTTGCGGCTCCTATGGCTTCGAGCATCCTTACACCCACGACTGCTACAAGAAGTTTTTGACCCCCTATGCCGGGCTGCACCAGGTCATTGAGCCGGACCGGCTGTTTTCCAGCCAATCCCGCATAGGTATGTACCGCTGGCATATTCCGGACCCCATCCGCTTCCAATCTGACCTGCGGGTAACCATTCAGGCTTTGGGCTGGCGAGAGGGCGAACGGTATCTGCCCTTGCAGGACGACATTGCCTCAGTGGCGTACTGGTACCAAACCCTGCCGGCCGCGCCTTTCCCGCCTCTGCCGGATAAGGACTATCTGGAAATTATCTAAAAAAGACGGCGTTCTAAATTGTATAGTTAACAAGGCTTAAAAGAGGTAAAAGCCTCTTTTGAGCCAACGGCATAGCGCTAGCTTAAGAATGGAAGATGCTGTTTTTTAAGTGTGTTTATAGTAAACGCACCACTTGAAAACCGGTATATACCGATTTTCAAGCAGAATGGCGCGGGCAGCTGGTGCCGCCAGGTTCAAAAGAGCTATCACCTCTTTATGAACTGCGTTAACGATACTACACAGGAAGCGCTGGCCCATATCCGTAAAAAGAAAAAGGAGCCCCCACTGCTGGGCTCCTTTTTTGTGATTGAATGACCGCGAG
>JAAWSH010000195.1 GCA_022801475.1 Acutalibacter sp.
AAAAACACCTATGTGCGCTGGGTCTGCTCCGGCCACACCGGGCGGGGCGCGGATAGCTGCCCCAACGCCGTCACCGTGGACGAGTATGAATTGATAGGCACCTTGCAGGAATACTTCGCCCAGGTGCTGATGGCCAAGAAAAATATCATCCCCTATGTTGTCAAGGAGTTCCAGCGGGTTTACCGCGCTAAGGATGATAACCAGGAGTATGAAAAGGAATTGACCGCCCAACTTGCTAAGCTCCAAAAGACCCGCCAGAAGTACATGGATATGTACACCGATGACCTTATCAGCCGGGAGGAGCTGAACGAGAAGATAGGCGGCTCAAAGAAGGAAATCGAGCGCATCGAAAACGAGTTGAAAATCGTCGGCTACAATATCACCAAAGGCGACCAGTTGGAAAGCATCTTGCAAAACACCTTCAAGACCATCGAGGACATCACCGATGTGCGCTCCATGACCAACGCTCAGCTCAAGCGGCTGATCCAGAAAATCGAGGTGGACAAGGACGGCAACGTGGACATCTACCTGCGGCTTCTAGGCGATTTAGGTCTGGAAGAAACCGTAGTGATTGCATACAACCATACATAAAGATGTATCTCAACGTCTCAAGTATATCAACCGGGGCCTTTACCGAGATGTGAAGAACGTCCTCGCCGTCAACAAGGCTCAGCGGCATATCCGCGGAGGCATGGCTACCAAGAAAAAATACCAGTCGCTAAAATGAACGCAAAACCCGCTGTCGGAAAACCGGCAGCGGGTTTTTTTCATTGTCCTACTCCTTTATTCGGAATAACCCTAGTTGATGCCCTCAATCACAGACCGAGGGTCCAGGTAGGCCGCGTCCCGGCGGACCTCCAGATGCAGATGGGGCTTGTCCGCCGACTCGGCCGGCACAGCCGTCACTGTGCCAATGGCTTGTCCGGCGGACACCACCTCTTCTGGCTCTACCAGGAAGTTCTCACCCAGTCCGCAATAGTAAAAATCATAGTCCCCATGCTCCACCACCACTACGTTGCCCAGCATGCTGTCCGTATAGGTCTGTTTCACAATGCCGTTGGCACAGGCCAGCACCTGCTCTCCGCTTTCCGCGGTCAGGTCGGTGCCTGCATGCACCCGCCAGTCCCGCATGGTGGTGGAATAGACTGGCGCGCCCGCGCTGTAAGCCTTGCAAATTTCCTCCGATCCCACAGGGTAGATCATCTCTTGGCTGATCTCATAAAGAGGCGCGTTGGCAGGCACCGGAGGCTGCTCTTCCTCTGGCTCCTCCTGTGTAGTGGGCGCTGGAGTGGGCGTGGGCTCCGGCGGAGCGGAGGGCTTGGGAGAGGGCGCGTTAGGCCTTGTGGTAGGAGCCGGGGTGGCGGCAGCCCAGTTATTTTGGGTATCGGGCGAAGGGCTGGCCACAGGCGCGGGACTTCTAGGGGCCTCTGGGTCATCGTTTACCGCAGACTGCACCGGCTCGCTGCTCATGTAGCCCTGCACTGCGTCAAAGGTGCTCCAGGCCGCGATACCCACCGCCACCAGGCAGACCGCCAGCGCCAGGTAAAAGCCGTTTCGCCGGGCTTTACTTTCTGAAAAGCGTTTTCCGTTCATATCATACATCCCTTTCCGAATGAGAGCCCAGCTAAAAGGCAGCGGGCTAAACCTCAGATTTTCTTCACAACGGTAGTCTAGCCGGGTCGGAAAGAGATTATACAAAAACCGGAAAGCTAAAAACAAAAACGAAAAGAACCGGCTGCACGCCGGCCCTTTCCGTTTGCTTGAGGGGTATTATTGAGGAGGGTAGAACATGTATCTCAAGAAAAGGTGCGGTCCATTTCTTTTGAGTACGGGTTTATTATACTCTGGTTTGGGGGAAGATTTGTTAAACCCCTGTGAATAAACCTTAAAAGATTTTCCGGGTTTTTGCGAAAAAGGTCGCATTGCCCCAGCCTCTTAAAAGCTTGCAATGCCTCTTCCTTCATAGTATAATAGAAGTATTAACCTAAAAAAGGAGAATCGTCATGGGCAATATCGGCGTATTAGGCGCGGGCACCTGGGGCGTGGCCTTGGCCCGGATGCTCGCTAACACTGGCAGCCAGGTCACCCTGTGGTCCGCGCTGAAAGAAGAGGTCCGCCAGCTCGATCAGTTCCACACCCATCCCAACCTGCCCGGCGTGGCCATCCCCAAAAATATAATCTTTACCAGCCAGCTTCAGCAGGCCTGCCAGGGACAAGACCTTCTTCTGTTCGCAGTGCCCTCTCCCTTTGTGCGGGATACCGCTAAAAAAGCCGCTCCCTTTCTTCCGGACCAACAGCTGGTGGTGGACGCGGCCAAAGGCCTGGAAGCCGGCACCCTGCTTACCATGACCCAAGTCATTGCCGACGAATTATCCAAAACCCACAAAACCGCCCGGCTGGTGGCCCTTTCTGGTCCCACTCATGCCGAGGAGGTGGCCCGGGACATGCCCACCACCATTGTTTCGGCCAGCGGCGATCTGCGTGCTGCCGAAATGGTCCAGGATGTGTTCATGAACACCTGCATGCGGGTCTATACCAATACGGATCTGCTGGGTGTAGAGCTCTGCGGCGCGCTGAAAAACATCATGGCCCTGGCAGCGGGCATGTCCCGGGGCCTTGGCTACGGGGACAACACCAAGGCCGCCATTATTACCCGAGGTCTAGCGGAGATCATCCGGCTGGGCTTTGCCATGGGATGCAGCGAACAGACCTTCACAGGCCTGGCGGGCGTAGGCGACCTGATCGTTACAGCCACCAGCATCCACAGCCGGAACAACCGCTGTGGCGAGCTGATTGGCCAGGGCCTTAGCCCCCAGCAGGCTGTGGAGCGGGTGGGCATGGTGGTGGAAGGCATTAACGCGGTGCCCGCCGCCATGGAGCTCTCCCGGCGCTATGATATAGAAATGCCTATTGTAGAGGCTGTGGACGCCATCCTGTACCACGGGGTGTCCCCAGCAGAATCTGTCAAAGAGCTCATGGGCCGGGACAAAAAGCGGGAGCGCTCTACGCCGCTGGCAAACGGGACGGAAGGCCATTAGAGGCTGCCCCCTGGAAGCCGCTACTCTCCCCTTGGTTCCACTGCCTTCACCTGTTGGATGTTGACCCCGCACTGCTGCACATAAGGGGCAATAAAGGCAAAAGCCTCTGCTTCGCCAGCATCCTCCTGGGGGAAATAAGTCCACTGGCTAAGAAAACTGTGGGCATAGTTGCAATGGATATTCCCAGTGTAAATTTCCACAATAGGGTCCGTGACAAATCCGCCCTCTCCCACCGCGCAGTCATTCCGCAGCATTGGGTAGCGTTGTCCATCTTTCACATAAATAATATGAATGTCCAGGTCCGCCTCTGTCAGGTCCAGACGCTCTTCCCTTCCGGCCATTTCATTGTAGCTGTTCTCCGCTGTGACCTTCTCAAAATAAAACCATTCCCGGTAGTTGTTCATAATCTCCTGTTCCTGTCCCCGTAATTTTTCCGGAACCAAGAGGTTCATCGTCCTGTCATCATAGACAAGCTGCTCTGTCAGTCCCTTCCCATCCGCAGTTTCGATAGGGTTCAGGGAAAAATAGTTTTTACTAATTGTAAGCCGGCAGCCGTTGGGCTCGGTTTCCGGGGGGCCCTCCAGCGTGTTGGCAGTGTAAAGGGGTGTACCTTCCTCATCCAGTGCCTGATAATTGTACGCGTCCA
>JAAWSH010000196.1 GCA_022801475.1 Acutalibacter sp.
TGGGCGGCGCGGGGGGCTGCGCGGGGGGATACGTCTGGCTGTAGGGTCTTTTCCGGCTGGGCGATAATTTCGCTATCAATAAAGCTCAGGCGGCTTAGAAGTTCAGAGCTCAGCCGGGACATTTTCTCATCCTCCTCCTGAAGCTTTGGGTCTGTGAAATCCACCGAAGCGGCCAGGTTCCGGTAGCTGCCGGTCAGGGTCAACAGCCGGACCAACTCTTGGTAGCCCTCCAGGCAGTCCAGAATGCGCTGGGGAGTGGTCAGATTGCCCGGATAGGTCTGCTCCAGCTCCTGAGTCAAGGACTTGGCTTTTTCCACATCAGCTAAAAAGGCTTCCTCGTTGGCATAGATGGCCGACAGGTCCCAGGTCAGTTTTTCGGGCACGTCTTTTCTCTGTAATAATTCCATGATGCTTCTCCTTTTGGGGTATATTTTTCATACACGATATTTAGCTTAGGTGATACCATCCGGCAGTCGCCGGCTTACAGGCAGGCATATAGGGACGTGCGAGAGAAATGCTTGAAAGGCTTAAGGATAAGAGCGTGACGGACGCTCCCGGTGGTCGCCCCCGGAGTCCCGGCGCTTTATGACCTTTCGCCAAGCCCACAGAACCAGCAGCAATATAGCCGTGGCCCCAGAGATGGCGGCCCCCAGCCAGAAAGGACGGCAGCGGTAGGTCATCACCACCTGGTGGTCTCCTGCCGGGATCTCCACCCCGCACAGGCCGCATTGGATATTTCGCAGGGCAGCTTTTTCTCCGTCAATGGTTACGGACCAGTTCTGGTTATAGGGGATGGAGATAAAGGCCATGCCCGGGTTCTCCCGCCGGGTGGAAAAGGAGATGCGGTCCGTCTCCCGCCGGAGGTCCTCCACGCCGCTATGTTGCAGCTTTGCCGAGGCCTCCGCCAAGAAAGAGGGGTCCACCGCGTAGATTTTCATGGAGTCGAAACGGTATTCTCCCGCCCAGTTGAACTTTAGCCGGATAAAGTTCTGTTCCTCAGGCTGATAGCCCACGCTGACTAGGAAGTTCTGGTACCCGCAATAAAAGCGATTCACCGGCCGGGCGGCGTTCAACACATTTGTAGTCTCGCCACAGCCCGCGAAAAAGGCGATCATCCCTTTTTTGGGATCGGCCATATCGCTCTCCAGGCCGTCGAACACCACGCACAGCTCCTGGCCCTTTATGGGCGCGAATTCCAGGTCTACGTGGCCCAGGTCCTTCTCCACCCGAATCACCCCCTCTTCCACCCGTGCGTCCTGGCTGGTCTCCTGCCGCCAAATAAAAGGCAGCTCCTCAACAGTCAGGTCTGTCTGAGTTTGGGGTAGAGTGGTCTCTTCTTCTGTCACAGCGGCCTGTAGCATTAATTGCTGAAGTGCAAAGGGAGACTCCGCCTCTTGGAGAGAGGCCACCCCGTCGTACACCGTGACCAGGGGCAGGGCGTATTCGTTTTCATAGATCTCATAGCCGTCCTGTGCCGCTGCCTGGGTGGTAAAACCATAAGGCAGTTCATGAGTCTTGCCCGCCTCAATGGCATAATACCGCACGCCTAATAGGCTCATCATCATACTTTGCCACCTGGGCCCATAATACTGCTGGCCGCAGGAGCGGTTGTAGTACATGGCCCCCTGGAACTGGGTGGTGCCCGGGTCGATCATGCTGTAGTAATAACTCATAGTACCGTGGCCCGAGAGCAGAGCCCGGTTATAGGGCTGGGTAGGGCTGCTGTCGGTGCGGTAGTTGGGGTCCTCCACCACCTGCTCCATCAGGGGCTCTACCACCCCCAGCCGCTGGGCGTTGGCCTGGTTCCGGCTCATGTAGGCGGTGTAGTTGCCGGCTTCATTCGGCCAGAATAGGCTGGTTCCAGTCACCAGCACTCCTGCCGCAGCCAAGAAGGACACTGCTCCCGGCAGCCAGGTGCGAAGCTTCTCTCTTCGGCTATAGGCAGCTGCCAGCAGGTAACTCGCCCACAAAAAGGCCAGCTGGCACCAGGTGGTAATTTTTATGGGCGAGGGCAACAGGCAGAGCCCTGTTAGTAAAATCAAAAATCCACCAGTCACCCCCAACTGCCGCCTGCTCAGCTGGCCCAACAAAGAAAATCCCCGGGCAAAGCAGAAGCAGATGCCTGCGATAAAGGCCCAAATCCACCGGTTGGTCACATAGCTGAAGGCATTAAACATGGATCCGAAAAAGGGCACCAAGGTAAAGAAGAGCAGCACGGCCATGCACAGCTTTTCCTCCCGAAACTTTCCTTTGGGGGCAGTAAGGGCCAGCAGAGCAAAGACCAATACTGGCCCGCTCAAGGCCACGTAGAAATAGTGGTACTCGTAAACAGAAACTAATCCTGCCGCATAGTGGGTGAAGTAGGCTTTTGAATACAGTAACAAATCTTGCTCTACAGAGAGCAGCCGCTCGGACTGGAGCACAGAGCTGAGACAAGGCAGCAGGATGGGCGCGGCCAAGGCGGTACCGGCCAGGGCCCAAAGGAAAAACCGCAGCACCCAGCCTCCCAGGCAGCGCAGGGGCTGGCCCCAGAACAAGAAAAAGTAACGCAGCAAGGCGTACAGCACCACCAGAATCACCAGCATATAGAAAAAATAAAAGCTGCTCACCGCGCTGTGGAACACCGCCAGCACAAATAGCTTGGGATCCTTTTTCTTGTAGAGGCGCTCTACCCCCAGAAGCAGCAGGGGCAGGTCCATCATGGGGATGGAAAAGGCGCTGTGAAAGATGGCTGGCCGCAGCCCATAGCCAGAGAACACATAGGCCACCGCCCCCAGGGCCCCAGGCAGGGGGCCACAGTCCCGCTCCTTTAAAAAGGCGCAAAAAGCCAGCCCTGCCAGGTACAGCCGCAGGGCGATCATTAAAGAGTAGCCGTAGGGGGCCACAGAGGCAGGAAACAGGGCGCTGAGCAGCGAGAGGGGCTCACCGATAATATAGTAGCTCAGGGTCGAAAACACGTCTACCCCCAGGCCGATGCTGTACTCCCACTGGGGAAACTGAAAGCCCTTGCCCGCCAACAGAGAGCCAAAGGCCCGGCGCAGCTGTTCGCCGTAGTAGAGGAAGGAGGGGTAGTGCTGCATACTGGAGTCGCCCTGGTAGATAAAGGTTTTATGGGTGAGGAAGAAGGGCCCGAACACCAGCCCAAAACATAGGGCAAAGCAGATGGTATAGGCCCAGAGGGGGTGATTTTTTAGCTTGTTAAGATATTTCATAGGCGCTCCTTATGGATTGGGGAATGTGGGCAAGGCCACGAGACGCTGTCTCGTACTCTGCCAGGGGCTGGACGCCGCCCCTGGACCCAGCGACTGATTTCCATTTTTAGGCTGGGCGTTCTTTATCGTCGCTGCTCTCCTGCAAAAGGTAGATGGGTCTACGTTTGGCCTCTAGATAAGTCTTTGCCAAATACTGGCCGATGATGCCCAAAGACAGCTGGATGGACCCGCCGATCAGCAGCAAAAGACAGGCCAGGGTGGGAAAACCCGCCACCGGGTCGCCCCAGATCAGGGTTTTGATAAAGATGACCAGCATTCCCACAAAAGCCACCAGGCAGAACAGAATGCCCAAAATGGAGGCAATGGAAAGGGGCGCGGTAGAAAATGCCACAATGCCGTCGATGGAGTAGAGCAGCAGCTTCCAGAAGGACCAGGATGTCTCGCCGGCCACCCGCTC
>JAAWSH010000197.1 GCA_022801475.1 Acutalibacter sp.
GGCTGTCAAGGTATTTCTGGAAAAAATATTGATCCCATTCAAAATGAACAGATGGATAGGAGAAAAATCGAAATTTTCATCAAAAAGCAGATAGATTCAAGAAAAAACCAAGAAGGGCCGTTGCCTTAATACAAGAGGGCCATTGGCTTTCGGCGAAAAGACGTCTTTTCCAGGTCAGGACTCTGGGCCAAAGCGCTGAAGGGATGCCCCAGGCGCGCGGAAAATCCCTGCTGGAAAATTTGCCTTTTGCCACAAAAAGGTGTATAATAATCAGCAGAAAAAGGAAAGGACGATGTAAGTGAAACTATTGATTGTGCGCCACGGCGACCCGGATTACTCCATCGATTCCCTGACGGAAAAGGGCTGGCGTGAGGCGGAATTTTTGGCCCAGCGGCTGGAGAAAGCCCCTGCCGCCGCTTACTACTGTTCCCCTTTGGGCAGGGCCAAGGACACCGCCAGCCTGACCCTGAAGAGGCTGGACCGCACTGCGGAAGAATGCCCCTGGCTGCGGGAATTCCGGGGTATGATCCACCGCCCGGACAGAGGGGATAAGGAGTCCATTTGTTGGGACTGGCTTCCTACAGACTGGACGCCGGAGCCCAGGTTTTATCAGCAAGACCAATGGCTGGCCCAGGAGAATATGGCGGCGGGCAGCGTGGCAGAGCAATACCAGTGGGTGGTAGAGAACCTGGACCAGCTGCTGGAACGCCACGGATACCGGCGGGAAGGCCAGCTGTACCGGGCGGTACGGCCCAATAACGATACCCTGGTGTTTTTCTGCCATTTCGGCGTAGAATGCGTGATGCTAAGCCGCCTATTGAACATACCGCCCATGCTGCTGTGGCATGGAACAATGGCCGCGCCCACTTCTGTGACCACGGTGGTAACCGAAGAGCGCCGCCAGGGCTATGCCTACTTTCGCATGAACTCTTTTGGGGACATCTCCCACCTGTACGCCCATCAGGAGCCCCCGGCCTTTGCGGGGCGGTTCAGCGAGTGCTACACCAATGAAGGGGAGCGGCTGGACTAAGAATCTGCATTCACTGCCGCTGCACGCCGGGCTCTTTTCGCGTTATAGTTAACGCGGTTCAAAAGAGGTAATACCTCTGCGGTATTACCTCTACGGTATTACCTCTGCGGTATCACCTCTTTTGAACCTGGCGGCATGGGCGTGCCCGCGCCATTCTGCTTGAAAATCGGTATGTACCGATTTTCAAGTGCGTTTACTATATACCACGCTGGTTTCCCTTGCGGTCTGTGCCCAAAAAATCTCCTGGTGGGGCGCGAAAAATCCTCGCCCGCCCAGCATCCCCGGCAATGATTTTTTCCATAACAAAAGCCCCCAGGGCGCCGTGGTCTTGCCACAGGCTCTGGGGGCTTTTCATTTTAGTGGATGGTCAGGGGAATTACTCCTCGTCCTCAGGGGCGTCCCAGTTGTGCCAGACATTCTGCACGTCGTCGTTGTCCTCCAAAAGGTCCAGCATCTTCTGCATCTTAATAACAGTCTCTTCGTCCGTAATGGCTGTGTAGGTATCGGGCACCATCTCCACCTCGGCGGAGACAAACTGATAGCCCTTCTTCTCCAGGTCCTCCCGTACCCCGCTAAAGTCGCTGGGCTCGGTGGAGATCTCAAACACGTCCTCGTCCGCCCCAAAATCAGAGGCGCCTGCCTCCAGGGCGTCGGCCATCACCGTGTCCTCGTCCTGGTCCTCCCGCTCAATCACAATCACGCCCTTCTCTTTGAACATAAAGCTAACGCAGCCCGTGGTTCCCAGGTTGCCGCCAAATTTGTCAAAGGCGTGGCGCACGTCGGCAGCGGTGCGGTTGCGGTTGTCCGTCAGGGCCTCCACAATCACCGCTACGCCGCAGGGGCCGTAGCCCTCGTAGGTGACGTTTTCATAGTTGTCCCCGCTGCCCTCGCCTGCGGCACGCTTAATAATGCGTTCAATGTTGTCGTTGGGCACATTGGCCGCCTTGGCCTTGGCAATGCAGTCCTTGAGCCGGGAGTTTGCCGCGGGGTCTGGGCTGCCGCCCTCTTTCACGGCCACAGCCAGCTCGCGGCCAATCTTAGTGAAGATCTTGGCCTTTGCGCCGTCGGCCTTCTCCTTTTTGCGCTTAATGTTGTTCCATTTTGAATGTCCAGACATAGTAAAACCGCCTTACTTTATATTATTTATAATATTTTTTGTTTTGCCAAGTTTTTAGCCGCTGCCCCTGCCAATGGCCGTGGCCTGTACAGGGCGACCGCCGGCAGAGGCCACTGGCCGCCAGTTACTTTGGAATAAACCAGGGAATGGGGCCCCCAGTCTCTCTTATCATATCATATCTGCCCCAGCATTTCAAGGGCCAGGGCCCGGGCTTTTTGCTGGGCGGGGCCCTGGTTCTGCCTGCCTCGGTCTGTGCCGCCCCACACCGCGCAGCCGCTTAGCTGGGTATTCATCACGCTGAAGGCACGCTCCAGTTGGTGTACGGTTACCTCCACCGGAAAGTCCTCCTCCTGGCCCATGGCCAGCAAAAGGACGGCCTGCCGCCGCTTCTTAATGGGCGTGCGCATCCCAAGAGAAAACCGGGCCTCAAAATACCGCTGGGTGCGGTCCAGCACGGCCTTGAGGGGGGCGGGGAAGGAGTCGTTATACACCGGCGAGGCCACCACCAGCAGGTCCGCCCGGCGCAGGGCCTTGTCAAAGACATCCAGGTCGCTGAACTGGCAGCCCTCTTTTTTGGCGCAGGCCCTGCAGCCGGTGCAGGGGTGGGCATTCAGGACATATGTATCTATTTCGTCAATGGCCCAGCCCTTTTGCTCCTTAAAAACATCCAAAAAACTCTCCAGCAGCATGCGGGTGTTCCCATGGCTGTTGGGGGAGCCGAAGAGCACCAGGAGATGCTTTTTTTGATCGAACAGTCCCATAAACTCCTCCTATGCAAAATGGCTTGCTTTGCAAATAACCTTACTTCCGCGAAGTATTATACCATAAAAAATCCGCTTGGAGAAGTCCTGTGTTAAGGCCTTCTCCCTGTGTTTGTCAAAACACATTATGCCATAAATCCGATTGGAGAAGGCCGGTGCTTTTGCAACGCAAAAGAGAAGCGTTTCACGCTTCAGGACTTCTCTTTGTGTTCGTTAGAACACATTATACCACAGCTTGTCCCCAGGGTCAAGGCGTGAGGTCCTTCCTCAAGGTCCAGGGGCGAAAAGCTGTTGCTTGCCAGGGGTAAAGAAGTACCCCAGGGTGCCCACCATCTGTCCAGAACGGTACAGCGCCTGTGCTTCCTCCAGGCTTAGCCACTGGGCTTGCTTCACCTCGCCGCCGGCCTCTTCCAGGTGGGCCTCTCCGCTGTATTCAAACTGCCACACGTCCACAATGTCTCCAAACCGAACGCCATCCACCCAGTCCCGGACCTGGCTGAACACCACCCGGCCCTTTTCCGGGTTCAGGCGCACGCCCAGCTCTTCCCAGGCCTCCCGCAGGGCCCCGGCCAAACTGTCCTCTCCGGCCAGCACCGAGCCACCGGTGGTCTCCCACATCAGCGGAAAAGTAGGGCGGTCCGCCGCCCGCTGGCTAAGCAGGTACCGGCCCCCGCTATCCCGCAGCCACACATGGACCACCAGGTGAAAGCCCCCTGGGGGCAGGGGCTCCCCCCGCCGGTGG
>JAAWSH010000265.1 GCA_022801475.1 Acutalibacter sp.
ATTCACAGGCTTTAGGATGTAGTCTTCGGCATGGAACCGCATGGCCGTTTTCAGCATTTGTACATCAGAATATCCGCTTACAAAGAGCACCGAGATTCGCAATCCCGCCTCCCAAAGTTTTTCGATCAATACGGTCCCGTCCATATGGGGCATCTTCACGTCGCAGATCAAAATATCTGGACGGCAGGCCAAAATTTTTTCCAGGGCAATGTCTCCATCCTCCGCATCACCAACAATCTCTATTCCATACTTTTTCCAATCAAAATAGTTTTCCAGCCCTGTGCGTACTGTTTCTTCATCGTCTACGATAAAGGCTTGATACATTCTTCATCCTCCTGATCTGTGATCCCATTTGCTGATAGGCAAATTGCTAGCAAAATGGCCGGTAAACAAATTTCCAAATAAGCAAAAAGCGGGAGAAGCAACCTCCCGCCCTTTGTCTATCTTACCGGGAACAGGGAACAATGTCAATAATCCCCGCCACCCTCGTTATCTTAGCCTTTGCAAGACAATGGACGCCCCCATGTCATTTCTCTGTCATGCTTTTTAAAACAAAGTATTACTAAATATCTTGTACTTATCTCCCCATAAATTTTCCAATTTCTTTAATACATAGCGCCGTTCTTCTTTAGCAGCCCATGCAGGGCATCAATTTCCACCTCTTTGGGAGAAACCGACCCTTTCACAGCCAAAGAAGCTGCCAAGCCCGCCGCTTCGCCCAGGCAGCAGACAATGGGCAGAATGCGGGTAGAGGCCTGGGCCTCATGCGTTTCAGAAATACACCGGCCCGCCACCAAAAGATTGCTAATCTCCTTAGGCAACAGAGAGCGGTATGGAATAGAGTAATACTGTCCCTCTGGGAAATAATAGTGGCTTGTACCGCCGCCCTCTGGGTTGTGGATGTCAATATCATAGTTCCCCAGGGCGATAGAGTCCTCAAACATTTTGCAGGATACCAGGTCCTCTTGGTTTAGAACATACTCGCCCACCAACTTGCGGCTTTCCCGAATACCAATCTCCGCACCAGTGGACAGCAGACAGGCATTCCGGAACCCATCGATGTTCTCCCGCAAGAAGTCATAAAGCTCAAAAACATACTCCCGCACCTCAATTTCCGCTTTGGTAAGGTCCTCTGGGTCTACGGGGTTATATTTTACGGCCCGGGTGGAGTTAAAATGCAGCACTCCATCCATCACAGTGTGGAAAATCAGCACGCATTCATAATGGTTCTTAATCTTTCCCTGTTCCTTAAACTGCTGGTAAAGGGGCGTAATCTTCTCCCGGTTGGCCAGGTATTTCTCAATGTCAACGTTGCCCAGACGAAAGCACAATGTCATAGGCTGGCACAGGTTGTCCTTCTCTCTTCCCAACACATAGCCACAACCAGCCATTGCCCCCAGAGCCATGTCTCCGGTAGCGTCGATGAAAATATTCCCTTCTATCTCCTGGATGCCAGAGGCAGCACTGGCCACCTGAATGGACTGTATCTTTCCGTCCTCTGTTTTCACCCCCACCAAACAGCAGTGGTATAGCAAGTGTACCCCGCTCTTCAAAGCCATACGGTTTAAGATAATCTTTAGGTATTCTTCGTTAAATGTATTGACATTCGTATGCTTTCTGTTGGGATGGTATTGATCCGAAAAGCGATTTAGTTCCTCCCGTATTTCCAGAAAAATCCCCTGAGAGAGCTCTGTAAAGACACCATTGATCTTTGTGGCGTTTACCATAAAAGGGTTGACCAAAGAATTCCCCGCAGCCCCGCCCAGAGAATTCCCCTTTTCCACCAGCAGCACGTCTGCGCCCTCTCTGGCTGCGGCAATGGCCGCCGCAGCGCCGGTAAACCCTCCGCCGACCACTACAATGTCGTGTTTCATAATGATATTGCTCCTTTCCCTTGTGGGTTTTATCTTATTATGGAGAATTCACGCTCCTTTTGCAATGCACTGAATTTGAAATAATAGGATAATCTTTTGAAATCAAATGCAGACTAGAGCCATTTATCGCAACACATTATTTAGATTCACGCCGCAGCTGCTCAATCATAAAGAAGATGATAGTATACAACTGCTCTGGTCGTCTTTTGAAATGAAATACCGCATAATCTGTCAGGCTTCAGCCACTCTAACTCTATAGGAATGAGGTGATAGTATGGACTCCATTTGGACAAAAGTAAATGATTTACCCCAGTTCCAGCCTTTAAAGGGTGATCTGCATACCGATGTACTCATTATAGGTGGTGGAATGGCAGGAATTTTATGCGCCCACCAACTGGCAAAGGCCGGTGTGGACTATGTCCTGGTAGAAGCCAAGTGCATTGGCAGCGGTATTACCAGGAATACTACTGCCAAGATCACATCCCAACATGGCCTAATCTATAAAAAATTGCTCCAAAAATCCGGCGCGGAAATAGCAAGACTGTATTTACAGGCAAACCAGGAAGCATTGGACAAGTTTAAAGAGCTTTGCCAAGAGATCAACTGTGACTTTGAGGAAAAAGACGCCTTCGTATACTCGCTGGACGACAGAGAAAAAATCGAGGGAGAGGTAGCGGCGTTGAAACATCTAGGCTTTGCCGCCTCCTTCCATACGGCGCTGCCGCTGCCCTTCCCCGTAGCGGGTGCTATTCGGTTTCCCAGTCAGGCACAGTTCCATCCCCTGAAATTTCTATATTCAATGGCCCGGGATCTGAGAATTTTTGAGCACACAAAAGTGCTGGAGCTGATGCCTGGAAAAGCCCGAACCACAGGAGGGACCATTACGGCAAAGAAAATTATCATTGCCACGCACTTCCCCATTTTAAACAAACACGGCGGCTATTTTCTCAAACTATACCAACAGCGTTCCTATGTGTTAGCCCTGGAGGGCGCGCCGGATATAGACGGTATGTATATAGACCAACAAGTATCCGGGCTTAGTTTTCGCAATTACGGCGGTCTCCTACTGCTGGGAGGAGGAAGCCATCGAACGGGAAAATCCGGCGGTTGGCAGGATCTCGAGACCTTTGCCCAGCGTTTTTATCCTGGCGCGAGGGTTTCCGCTAAATGGGCCACTCAAGACTGCATGAGTTTGGACGCAGTTCCCTATATTGGCCAATACTCTAAAAGCACACCAAATCTCTTTGTTGCCACAGGCTTTAACAAATGGGGCATGACCTCCTGCATGGTTGCCGCTTCCTTGCTGACAGACTTGGTTCTAGGCCGCAGGAACGAATACGCCCTTCTGTTTCGACCATCCCGCAGCATCTTTTATCCACAGCTGGCAGTCAATGCCATAGAAGCCATTGTAGGTCTATTAACCCCCACGGCTCCCCGCTGTCCCCACATGGGCTGCGCACTTAAATATAACGCCGCAGAGCACAGTTGGGACTGTTCCTGCCATGGCTCGCGGTTCGATAAGAATGGTAGACTGATAGATAATCCAGCAACAGATGATAAAAAGAGAATGTAGCCTTTGATATTTCCCTCTTCCCTCTGCCACACTCTTCTCCGTCCCCTGTTTCTGTTTGCACTAAACTCCAATTTTCAGAAAGACACATCCTATTTTGGACTAAGGGAAATGACGGACTTCTGGCGAAAAGAAGTATTTGATAAATTTCCCCCAAAACTCACGGCCTGATCTATTTACAAAACAAAAAAATCACTCT
>JAAWSH010000198.1 GCA_022801475.1 Acutalibacter sp.
GAGAAGATCCAGGCCACCCAGCGCTGGAACCAACAGAAAATGCTGGCGGCCTTTCAAAAAGCAGGGGTTAGCGAGAGCAGCTTTACAGCCAGCACGGGCTATGGCTACGGCGACCGGGGCCGGGAGCTATTGGACCAGGTGTATGCCGCCGCCTTTGGGGCCGAGGATGCTCTGGTGCGCTATAACTTTGTCAGCGGAACCCATGCCCTAACCGTGGCTCTGTTTGGCATCCTGCGTCCCGGTGATACCGTGCTGTGCGCCACCGGGACCCCCTATGACACTATACAGGGGGTGTTCGGTTTGCCTGGACGGGAAAAGCCCGGATGCCTGAAGGACTTCGGCGTGGTGTATGAACAGGTGGACCTGCTGCCGGACGGAACCCCAGATTATGCTGAGCTGGAGCGGGAAATTAGCAGCGACTGCCGGATGGTATACATTCAGCGCTCTCGGGGTTATAGTCTGCGCCCCTCTTTAAGCGTGAAGGAAATCGGCCGTCTGGCGGCCTTGGCTAAGCGTAGGGCTCCTGGCTGCGTGGTAATGGTGGACAACTGCTATGGCGAGTTTGTGGAGCGGGAGGAGCCTACTGCCTGTGGGGCGGACCTAATAGTGGGTTCGCTGATTAAGAACCCGGGCGGAGGTATTGCACCCACCGGCGGGTATATTGCTGGGCGTAGGGACCTGGTGGAGATGTGCTCTTACCGGCTAACCACCCCTGGCACAGGCCGGGAGCTGGGCTGCACCCTTGGCCACAGCCGGGAGTTGTTTATGGGGGCATTCCATGCGCCCTTTGTAACTGGAGAGGCCTTAAAGACCGCTGTGTTCGCGGCGTCGCTGTTCAGCCTGATGGGCTACACGGTAACCCCCACCCCGGAAGAGGCGCGGAGTGATATTATCCAAGCTATTCAGCTGGGCGCCCGAGAGGCCCTGGTGGCCTTTTGCCGGGGCCTGCAAAAGGGCTCACCGGTGGACTCCTTTGTGGTACCGGAGCCCAGCCCTATGCCGGGGTATGACAGCGACGTAATTATGGCGGCGGGAGCCTTTACCCTGGGGTCGTCCATTGAACTCTCGGGTGATGCCCCTCTGCGGGAGCCCTACGCGGTATGGATGCAAGGGGGGCTGAACTACCCGGCGGGTCAGATGGGAATATTGATGGCCGCGCAAGAGGTGATTGCCGTGGAAGGAAACAAAGGACGGGGAGTGTCCAAAATGAAGAGTTAAAAGGCGAGGCTCCGATGAAGAAACGGTAAAGGAATGGGAGCGCCCTGACCCCACCGAACCCAGCCGATTTCATCGGCAGGTGAGACTCCACCCTATCGTCATAAACTCTTCTTTTGGACACTCCCCCTAAAAACACAAGCCTTGCACGGAAAGCGGGCTTATGATATAATAATGGATTAGAAAGAATAGGATATTGAGAATCCACCTTTAGCTAGGCGGACATTCCCCCTGGCGGAAGCGGGCCGGCTGGAACGTATAATCCAGCTTTTTAGGGCGGCCCAAAAAGAAAGGAATGTTGCATTTATATGGGAACTAGAAACGACCTGCGCAACGTGGCCATTATTGCCCACGTAGACCATGGAAAAACCACCCTGGTGGACCAGCTGCTGAAGCAGAGCGGCATTTTTAGAAGTAACGAGGCAGTGGCCGAGCGTGTGATGGACTCCGGCGATCTGGAGCGGGAGCGGGGCATTACCATCCTCTCGAAAAATACCGCCGTGATGTACAAGGATACAAAAATCAACATTGTGGACACCCCTGGCCACGCGGACTTTGGCGGCGAGGTGGAACGGGTCCTGATGATGGTGGACGGCGTGCTGCTTCTTGTAGACGCCTTTGAGGGCTGCATGCCCCAGACCCGGTTTGTGCTGAAAAAAGCCCTGGCTCTTGGCAAAAAGCCTCTGGTGGTGTTGAATAAGATCGACCGCCCCGGGGCCCGTCCCGCCCAGGTGGTAGACGAGGTGTTGGACCTGTTCATTGAGCTGGGGGCAAATGACGATCAGCTGGAATTTCCGGTGGCATACTGTTCCGCCCGAGAGGGCTATGCCACGTTGGACCCGGAGACTCCGGGAGAGGATATGACCCCTCTGTTTGAGATGATTTTGAAAGAGGTGCCCGCTCCTCAGGGAGACCTGGAGGGCCCCACCCAGGTGCTGTTCTCCAATATTGATTATGACGATTACGTAGGCCGTATCGGCATTGGCAGAGTGGAGCGGGGCGTTATTAAAACAGGCCAGCAGGTAGCCATCTGCGGCGGTGGAGAAGAGGGCCACAAGCTGGCCAAGATCACAAAGCTCTACCAGTTTGAAGGGCTGAAGCGGGTAGAAGCAGGGAGCGCCCAGCTGGGGGACATCATTGCGGTATCCGGCATCGCGGACCTGAACATCGGCCAGACGGCCTGTGCCCCAGATACTATAGAGCCCATGCCCTTTGTAAAGATCGACGAGCCCACGGTTTCTATGATGTTCAAAGTGAACGACTCCCCCTTTGCCGGGCGGGAGGGCAAATTCGTCACTTCTCGGAACCTCCGGGACCGGCTTTTTAAAGAGGTGGAGACCAACGTGGCCATGCGGGTGGAAGAGACCGAGAGCATGGATACCTTTAAGGTCTCGGGCCGGGGCGAACTGCACTTGTCCATCCTTATCGAGCAGATGCGCCGCCAGGGCTATGAATTCCAGGTGTCGCCTCCCACGGTAATCTATAAGATGAAGGATGGCCAGCGGCTGGAGCCCATGGAGCTTTTGATGATTGAGACCCCGGACAACTATGTGGGCGCGGTAATGGAGAAAATTGGCTCCCGTAAAGCGGAGCTGGTAAATATGGGCAGCCGGGAGACTGGCGTAACCCATATGGAGTTTAAGATTCCCGCCCGGGGCCTGATGGGCTACCGCTCGGAATTTTTGACCGACACCAATGGCAACGGGATCATGAACCATGTGTTTGAGGGCTACGAGCCCTATAAGGGAGATATTTCCCAAAGGCAGCAGGGTTCTATTATTGCCTTTGAGACCGGCGAATCAACCGCCTACGGACTGTTCTATGCCCAGGACCGGGGGAGGATGTTTATTGGCCCCGGAGTGGAGGTATACGAGGGGATGATCGTGGGGGCGAGCCCTAAGAGCGAGGACCTGGTGGTGAATATCTGTAAGAAAAAGCACGCTACCAATACCCGGTCCTCTGGTGCGGACGAAGCCCTAAAGTTGACGCCCCACTCCGTACTAAGCCTGGAGCAATGCCTAGAGTTTATTGGCGAGGACGAGTACGTAGAGGTAACGCCCAAAAGCGTAAGAATGCGAAAAGCCACGCTGTCTCATGAGCAGAGAATGAAGCAGGCCAGCAGGAAAAAGTAGAAAGACCTGGCCGTTTTGGCGGCCTTCCGCTGGCTTTGTGTCCCGCGTTTTCGCATAGTCCACGATTTCTCGAAAGGGGGAACCCCGTTATCAATATCGCTATCTTAGACCTGGAGTGGAACGCTGCCTACAGCCGCAAACTAAAAGGCTATATCAACGAAATCATCGAGTTCGGCGCGGTTAAATGCGGCACGGACTTTTCCCCTGCCGGGACCTTTGCCTGC
>JAAWSH010000199.1 GCA_022801475.1 Acutalibacter sp.
GGCGGAGTATGCAATGGAGCAATCCGCCGGGCTTTTTCGTATTTGCAGCCTTGCCTTAACATTCTGGCAAGGAAAAAGTACGTGGTTCAGAAGCCTTCGGCCCCCTGGCAGGCTTAGGCAACCTTTCCGAGCCAGCCGGCACAGAAAGAACCCGCAGGCTATAACCCAAAGCTTTTCACTCATGAACTAAAAAGAGCTTCACAAAACCTTCCTCCCGGTTTATAATGAATCCAGTGAAAAAACATGGAGATTTTCCGGGAAGGGTGTCCTACTTGCATACCATCACAAAATTTATTGAGCCACGCACACAAATTGACGAGAGCAAAAAGCGCTTTGACAACCGGGCGCTGCTGGCCTTGATCGTCCCCATCATCATCGAACAGTTTCTTGTTCTGCTGGTGGGCATCGCCGACTCCCTCATGGTCAGCTATGCCGGAGAGGAAGCCGTGTCCGGCGTGTCCCTGGTGGATCAGCTGAACGGCGTGTTCATCCGGGTATTCACCGCCCTGGCCGCCGGGGGCGCGGTGGTCGCCAGCCAGTACATTGGCAGCCAGGACCAGAAAAACGGCTCCAAGGCGGCCAGCCAGCTGATCCTCATCACCTCCCTTTTGGGGGCGGTTTCCGCACTGGCTGTTTTGGTGTTCGGGCGGCAGATCTTCGGCGCGCTTTTCGGCAGCGTGGAACCGGGAGTGCTGGACGCCGGGCTTTTGTACCTGCGGCTCTCCGCCTGGTCTTATCTGTTCCTGGCGGTATACAACGCCTGCGCGGGGCTATACCGCAGCATGGGCAAGACCCAGGAACTGATGTACGTCTCCCTGATGATGAACGCTATCAACGTGATTGGCAACGCCATCGGCATCTTCGCCCTTCACGCGGGGGTGCGGGGCGTGGCCATCCCCTCGCTGATTGCCCGGGCCTTTGCAGCCATTGTTATGATGGGGCTGGTGTTCAGCAAGCAAAACCCTATCCAGGTCACTGTTAAGAACATATTCGCCAGGGACGCCGCTATGGTTCGCCGGATCCTGCGAATCGCCCTGCCCAATGGCATTGAGGACGGTCTGTTCCAGCTGGCAAAGGTGGCCCTTAGTTCCATTGTGGCCCTGTTTGGCACCATACAGATCGCGGCCTACGGCATCGCTCAAAATTTCTGGGCCATGGGCGCGCTGTTTCCCATCGCCATGGGGCCCGCGTTCATAACGGTAATTGGCCAGTATATGGGGGCCAGAGACATTGACGGGGCCAACTACTACATGGAAAAGCTGCTGCGCTTTAACTACGTAGGCGGCGCGGTGTGGAGCCTGAGCTTTACCGTCATCTCCCCCTTGGTTCTGCTGGTCTACAGCCTGGGCGACGAGACCCGGCAGCTCATTATCCTGCTGATCGTCCTGCACAATCTGTTCAACGCCCTGCTGGCCCCCTGCGCATTCCCTCTTTCCAATGGCCTGCGGGCAGCCGGGGACGTAAAGTTCACTATGTTCGCCGCCATCTTCTCCACCGTTGTCTGCCGGGTGGCGTTCTCCGTGCTGTTCGGCATCGTCTTTGATATGGGCGTGGTAGGCGTGACCATTGCCATGATTATAGACTGGTGTGTGAAAGCCGCGCTGATCTACCGGCGGTACCGGGGCAAAAGGTGGACGGAATTCCGGGTGATTTAGTTCTGGGAGCATATACCTTAATTATACATACTTGCGAACTTTTTGAAACTTCCCACCATGGAGAAAGCCTCCAAACTAAACGCAACAGGGAATCACAGCACGCGCTCTTTGCATTGGATAAACTTGTCCTGTCGCCTATACTGCCGTCTTTTCCTTTGAATATAACCGCCTGACTGAATGGTACGCCCGGTCATCGATTTGCCATCCCAAGCTTTTCGATGAAAGAAACCACTGTAACTGAATGATGCGGTGCGCCATTGTAACGCCCGCACAAAAAAAGCCTTGACTTTCCGCTTGCGCCGTTGTATAATCTTTTATGGAAAATGAAGTGGGAACGGTTGTCCGCTCTTCTTTTTAGAGGTAAACCTTTCTCCACCCGTGCGGTAGGTCCGCCACAGGTCGATAAGAGCAAAGTAAGAGCCGCCTTTTTATTTGGGGGTGGTCTGTGCTTTGGTAAATCGCTTTTGTGGGTGGAGCTTTTCCGCCCGCTTTTTTCGTTCTCAAATGAGGATATTGCTTGATGGAGGTGCTGACAATTAGCAACAAGGAACTACAGATCAACGAGCAGATTCGCGACAAAGAGGTCCGGCTCATAGATGCCGACGGCTCACAGCTGGGGGTTATGCCCGCGCGAAAGGCCCTGGAACTGGCCGAACAGAAGAACCTGGATCTGGTGAAGATCGCTCCCCAGGCCACGCCTCCGGTATGCAAGATCATTGATTACGGCAAGTACCGGTTCGAGCAGTCCAAGCGGGAAAAAGAGCAGCGGAAAAACCAGCGGATTGTTGAGATCAAGGAAGTACGGCTCTCGCTAAACATTGACACCCACGACTTTGATACCAAGCGCAGCCACGCGGCCCGGTTTATTGCCGAGGGAAACAAGGTAAAGGTGTCCATCCGGTTTCGCGGCCGGGAAATGGGACACCCAGAGCTGGGGCAGGACATTATGCGCCGCTTTGCCGAGGCTATGGTGGAAACCGCCAATGTGGAGCGCCAGCCTAAGCTGGACGGCAGGACCATGCTGATGTTCCTGGCGCCAAAGCCGGTAAAGTAAAGCTCACCCAGCGGGAACATGGCCGGTCTTTCTATATTTTATAGATAAAAGCCGGCGGGCCCGCTCTTTTGCGGGGCAGGGCCACAGGACGGCGCAGGGATATGGCCTGCCGCCGAAAAATAAGGAGGAATCATTATGCCGAAACTAAAAACCCATAGCGGCGCGAAAAAGCGCTTCAAGCTCTCCAAAAACGGGAAAGTCATCCGCGCTCACGCCTTTACCAGCCATCTGTTCAACGGTCACGGCAAAACCCCCAAGGTAAAGCGCCACGCCCGGGGCACCACGGTAACAGACAAGACCAACACCGCGGCTGTGAAGAGAATGCTGCCCTATAAATAAAGATTTGCAAAACAGGAATAAATAATCCGGCGGCGGCCGGGAAAGGATTGAATCGATATGGCAAGAGTAAAGGGCGCGATGATGACGCGCAAAAGAAGGAAAAAGGTACTAAAGCTGGCAAAAGGTTACTGGGGCTCTAAAAGCCGCCACTTTAAAATGGCCAAACAGGCTGTAATGAAGTCTGGCAATTATGCCTACATTGGCCGCAAGCAGCGCAAGCGGGACTTCCGCCGGCTGTGGATCACCCGCATTTCCGCTGGGTGCCACATGAACGGGGTAAATTATTCCACCTTTATGAACGGCCTGAAAAAGGCGGGGGTCACTCTAAACCGGAAAATGCTTTCCGAGATCGCGATTGCGGACCCTGCGGGCTTTACCGCCCTGGTAGAGAAAGCCAAGGCCGCACTGTAAGAGCTTTTTATAGTTAAGAAGATTGCGCGCCTGGGTTCTTGCGGGCCTACAGTCTGCCTTATAATTTTGTTGACCGCGCCAAAGGCAGCTGCCTTTG
>JAAWSH010000200.1 GCA_022801475.1 Acutalibacter sp.
GGCCCAGGAGCTGGCCCCTGGCATTTTTGACTTCCGTCTTTCCTGCCCCGCCCTAGCGGAGCTGGCCCGGCCCGGGCAGTTCGCCCAGATCCGCCTGCCTGGCCACAGTCTGCGACGGCCTATCTCTATCTGCGGCATCCGCCGGGAAAGGGGAGAGCTGCGGTTTGTGTTTCAGGTGCGGGGTCAGGGCACGGCGGAGCTGGCAGAGTTTCGGGCAGGAGACCGCCTGGAAATTTTGGCTCCCCTGGGTCGGGGGTTTCCCATTGACAAGGCAAAAAAGACTTTGCTCATCGGCGGAGGCATCGGTGTGCCGCCCCTGCTGGGCGCTGCGGAGGAACTGGGGGACAGCGCGGTGGCTGTGCTAGGTTTCCGCAATAAAGAGGCCGTGATTTTGGAAGAGGATTTTTGCAGGGCCGGGGCCAAAGTCTTAGTGGCCACAGACGACGGCAGCTACGGTCACCACGGTCTGGTGACGGAATTGGCCGGACAGGAGAACTTTCAGGTAGTGATGGCCTGCGGGCCTGAGCCCATGCTGAAAGCAGCTAAGGCTCTGGCCAAAAGCCGGGGCGCGGTGGGCTTTCTCTCTTTAGAGGAGCGCATGGCCTGCGGCATCGGCGCGTGTCTAGGCTGCGCGGTGGCGCTGCTGGACGAGAAGGGCCAGGCGTATTATGGCCATGTGTGTAAAGACGGCCCGGTGATTGATATGGAGAGAGTAGAGCTGTAAAGAGGGGAGACCGGTCTAGGAAAGCCCCGTGCGTATGGAGGACATTCCGTATTATTACCCCGCCGCAAAACAACAGAAGGTTCGGTATTCATCTTGAGGAGTCTAATGTCCCTGGACTACATACGGTTTCCACAGTTAGGCTCCAGGGCTTGTTTGAAAATAGAGAGATTGACCAACTTTTTGCCTAGAATGGGTGAATTTCAAGGAGAAAACCGCAAGCTGTCCTTTTGCTGTATAGCGAGAATTTTCTATGCGGAAAATGGCCCCTTCTGGGCAAAAAGACGGCATTTCCAATTTTTTCAATTGAGCCTTGGGTGATACTTTAGAAAAACGAATTCAGCGCCCAAAAGCGCCCAGACCAACACCAAGAGAGGAGCAATGCCATGATTATCCTGTGTTCCAACGGCCTTTCCAGCCCGGGCCTGAAAAAAGCGGCGGGCCGGTATGTACAGCCCGGGGAAAAAGCTGCCCTGGTGGTGACGGCGGACCCGGTGTATCGGGAAAAAAACCGTCACGTAGAGCGCTGCCGGGAGGAATTGGCCTCTTTAGGCCTGAGGGTAGAGCTGCTTGACCTGGACTTTCAGCCTGCGCAAGATTTGCTGCGCTATGATGTGGTGGCGCTGATGGGCGGTAATCCCTATTACTTGCTGGATTCTATCCGAAAACACCAGGCCGGGGAGATTCTGCGGAAGGTGGGGGAGAAGGGCCTGCTGATTGGTTGGAGCGCTGGGGCTTTGGTGCTGGGGCCCAGCCTGAGGCTGGTGGACCAGTATAGTCCCGAGCTAAATACTGTGGGTCTTGCCGATTTGCGGGGGTTGAAGCTGACAGAGACGGAGGTTCTGCCCCACTACAGCCGCTTCCAGACCCGATATGAACATCTAGAGGACCGCTGCCAAGCCTATGAGGCAGAGCATGGCTGTAAAGTGCTCCGCCTGGACGATGGCGAGGGCGTATTGTTGGGGGACACGGTGGAAGTAATCCGTTCGTCCCTAAAGGTAACCGTGGCCGGGGTGGAGTTCGCCAATCCGATCATCGCGGCCTCGGGTACCTTTGGCTTTGGCCGGGAGTATGGGGAGATGTACCCCCTGTGGCAGCTGGGCGGCATTAGCTGTAAAGGCATTACCCTTCACCCGCGCTCCGGCAATCCGCCTCCCCGAGTGACGGAGACCCCAGCCGGGATGTTGAATGCTGTGGGCCTACAAAACCCTGGGGTAGACCATTTTGTGGAGAAGGACTTACCCTGGCTTAGCAGGCAAGGGACAAAAATTATCGCTAACCTGGCAGGCAGCGCGGTAGAGGACTACTGCCAAACCGCCGAAAAGCTTAATGATACCCCCATAGATATGGTGGAGCTCAACATTTCCTGCCCCAACGTAAAGGAGGGCGGAGTACAGTTCGGAGTAACGGCCCAGGGGGTGGAGGGTATCACAAAGGCTGTGCGCCGGGTGTGTAAAAAGCCTCTGATGGTGAAGCTCTCCCCCAATGTCACAGACATCAGCGAAATGGCACTGGCCGCCGAGAGTGCTGGGGCGGACGCGGTATCCCTTATCAATACCCTGACCGGGATGCGTATCAATATCCACACCCGCCGGCCCATTATTCACAACAATACCGGTGGTCTCTCAGGCCCGGCGGTGCTGCCGGTGGCCTTGCGCATGGTGTGGCAGACAGCCCAAAAGGTGAAGATACCCATTGTGGGACTGGGGGGCGTCTCTAGCCCCGAGGACGCCATAGAGATGCTGCTGGCCGGGGCCTCGGCCGTCCAGGTGGGCACGGCCCTGTTTACCGACCCATATACACCCCAAAAAATTTGTGCTGGCCTGGAAAATTATTTGGCCGAGAAGGGTCTGGCCTCGGTAACGGAGTTGACAGGAGGGGTGCAGCCGTGGTGACGAAAATCTATCTCATCCGCCATTGTCAGTCCATGGGGAATTTGGACCGGCGTTTTCAGGGGCGGTTCGATGCGGACATAAGCCCAGAGGGTGAAAAGCAGCTAGCCCTGCTTGGTCTGCGTTTTCGCAATGAACCTATGGACGTGATCTATACCAGTCCCCTGATCCGGGCCAAAAAGACCGCCTTGGCTATTGCCCAGTACCATTCCCAAACCCCGGTCCGGGAGGAGCAGGATCTGATCGAGATGGACGTGGGGCAGATGGAGAACTTACGCCTGGAGGATATTCCTGCCCGCTGGCCCCAGTTGGCGGAGCATTGGGACCAGGCCCCGGACCTGTGCTGTTTCCCCGGGGGTGAAACCATGGAGCAGGTCTACCGGCGGGCCAATGAGGCCCTGGACCGTATCATTGCCGAAAATCCCGGGAAAACAGTGATAGCGGCCACCCACGGCGGAGTGTTGAAATGTCTTTGTTCCCAGGTGGATTTTGGTGGCATCGGGGGGCTGCGGGACTGTCAGGTGTTTGGGAACACCAGCGTTAGTTTGCTATTGGCAGAGGAGGGCCGGTTGAGTTGGCAGTATAAAAACAACATGGACCACCTGCCGGAGGAAATGCGTAAGCCCAAGCTCCTTTACCGGTTTGAGAAGCAGGGGGAGCTGGTATGATTATTCTTTCGGTAGATTTGGGCCGTGTCCGCACCGGCTTGGCAGTGTGCGACCCGGAAGAGCGGCTGGCCTCGCCTCTAAAAGTTGTGGCTCAGCGGAACCCAGAGCACCTGGCCCAGGAGATCGCCGCCGCTGCCCAGGCCGCTGGGGCCGGGTTGCTGGTGGTGGGCCTGCCCCGGAACATGGACGGCACCGAGGGAAACAGTGCCCACTTTGCCCGGGAAATGGGGGAAAGGCTGGGAGAGGCCAGCGGCCTGCCTGTGGA
>JAAWSH010000201.1 GCA_022801475.1 Acutalibacter sp.
CGTCAGCCGCCCGGCCAGCTCTTCTATCTTTTTCTTGATGTCCATATTGGCCTCGCCTTACTTAAAGTAGCGCTCCAGCAGGCCCTTAAAGGCTTTGCCGTGGCGAGCCTCGTCCCGGGCCATCTCATGCACTGTGTCATGGATAGCGTCCAGACCCTGCTCCTTGGCCATCTTGGCAATGTCCATCTTGCCGGCGGTAGCGCCGTTTTCGGCCTCAACGCGCATTTCCAGGTTCTTCTTGGTGCTGTCGGTAACCACCTCGCCCAGCAGCTCGGCGAACTTGGCCGCATGCTCGGCCTCTTCATAAGCGGCCTTTTCCCAGTATAGGCCAATCTCGGGATAGCCCTCGCGATGGGCTACCCGGGCCATGGCCAGGTACATGCCCACCTCTGTGCACTCGCCCTGGAAGTTCGCCCGCAGGCCTTCCAGAATCTTCTCGTCCACGCCCTTGGCCACGCCTACCACATGCTCGGCGGCCCAGGTCATGTCAGCGCCCTGCACCTTGAACTTCTCGCCGGGAACGCCGCACTGGGGGCACTTTTCGGGGGGCGTATCACCCTCGTGCACATAGCCGCAAACGGGACAAACAAACTTCTTCATAGTAATCATTCCTCCTGAATTTTGATTGATAGTTAATGCGCTTGGCGTTTACTATCTATACAAAGGGTCCTGCTTCCAGCCTTTGGCAGGCGCGGGGCCCATTGCCGCAAATAATTCTTTATGGGGCGATTTGCTTTACAGCTTTCGCACAGCCACCACTTCTTCCCCGCACATCTGGCCGTTTTCCTGAAAGCCAAATTTGTGGTACAAAGCCTGCGCCGCCACGTTTTCCGGCTCGTAACTAAGCCAAACCGTCTCCGCCGGGCCCAGAGGCCTTGTACGGAGATAATCCAGACTGGCCTCCAGGGCCGCCTTGCCCAGGCCTTTGCCCTGGTGCTTTTGGTCCACCATGAACCGCCACAGGCAGTAGCTGTCCTTGGCCACCGGCGGGTCACCCCAATCGCCCAGGCTCCCATAGCCAAACATTACAAAGCCCACGGGCTGGTCCCCCTCACACAGGGCAAAGGCCTGGGCATGATAACCATTAGACACCGCCACATAGGCCTGGGCCAGACTAGCCACATTAGGGGCCACAAAGCCCCGCTGGTCCTCCCGGACGGACATAGAGGTAACCGCGTCCACATTGTCAAAGGTGATCTTTTTCAGCTCCATCCTGTTCCTCCTTCTCCACGCACTGGGGACACAGCCCGGTAAAGGTAACGCTGGCCCCGCTGACCCGGCAGCCCGTCTCGTTGGAAATCGCCGTCAGCTCCTCTTCCCCGGGCATTCCCCGGGGAATATCCACCACCGCCCCGCACCCGGCGCAAACCAAGTGGGCGTGCGGCGAAATATCGCCGTCAAAACGCTCATGTCCGCCCACCACCCCCAGACTTGCCACCTGACCGCTTTCGCAGAAGCGGCCCAGGTTACGGTACACCGTGCCCAGGCTAAGGTCCGGGTACCGGGGCTTTAGCTGGCGGTAGATCCACTCCGCACTGGGGTGGTCCCGTGCCTCTTGCAGGGCCCGCAAAATGGCGGCCCGCTTCCGGCTGAAATTCTCCCGCTTTTCCAACAGCCTTCCCCCTTGTTTGTCCACGCCCCTGGAGGGCAGCTGGCCTCTATCTTAAAATAGGGACGTCAAAGTTTGAAGTAATTCAAGATAAGCAGCTTATATAGACCCAAAGCAAGCAATTAACCCCCGCCAAAGGCCTGATAAGCCCAAACAAAAGCCTCTTCACGCCCCTGGCCGCTGAACAGAGACAG
Source organism: Acutalibacter sp. (assembly GCA_022801475.1). Classification (GTDB taxonomy): domain Bacteria; phylum Bacillota; class Clostridia; order Oscillospirales; family Acutalibacteraceae; genus Acutalibacter. The sequence continues at coordinate 1,804 of JAAWSH010000201.1, forward strand.
CCACCGGGCTATAGCGATAATTATACCATAAATCCGATAGGAGAAAGCCGATGCTTTTGCAAAGCACAAAGAGAAACGTTTCACTCTTCAGGGCTTCTCCCTGGGTTTATTAAGACAGATTATACCACAGTTTCCACAATTTGTAAAGTAAGAACCGTTATTATTTTTGAAAAATTCTTGTCCTCCATATAGTGAGGAAACCCTTGGCCTTTTCTACATATAATAGAAAAGCGCAAAAGAATACTTCGTTTAGAAAGGGTTTGGTTTTATGTGTGGATTTGCTGGTTTCAGCGACTACGATGATAATCTATTAGATGAAAAATACCTATGGATGGCTCTAGCCCGGCGCATGGCCCGTCGTCTAAGCCACCGGGGTCCCGACAGCCAGGGGGCCCATGTCAGCGGCCACTGCGCTCTGGCCCACATGCGCCTGGCTGTAATCGATCCTCAAAACGGCGCCCAGCCCATGACCGCCCAGCGGGAGGGCCAAGAGTATACCATTGCCTATAACGGCGAGCTGTACAACGCCGCCGAGCTTCGAGCCGACCTGGAGGCAAAGGGCTGTACCTTTTACACCCACTGTGATACCGAGGTAGTACTCAACGCCTACATCATCTATGGCGAGGATTGTCCGGAAAAGCTGAACGGTATTTTCGCTTTTGCCGTGGACGACACCCGCCGGCAGCGCACCTTCCTGTGCCGGGACCGCTTTGGGGTAAAGCCGCTGTTCTATACCTTCCAGGGGGACCGGCTGGCCTTCAGCTCGGAGATTAAGGGCCTGTTCGAGTTTCCCGGAGTCAACCCAGTGCTGGACCGCCAGGGCCTGTGTGAGGTCTTTGGCCTGGGCCCTGCCCGCACTCCGGGCTGCGGGGTGTTTAAGGACATCCACGAGCTGAAGCCCGGCCACTGGGCTGTGTTCGGCCGGGAGGGATTTACACAGCGGAAATACTTTGATCTGACCGCCGCCCCCCACACCGAGACATATCAAGAGACTGTGGACGCCCTGCGGGCTCTGCTGATGGACACTGTGGACCGGCAGCTGGCCGCCGACGTGCCCCTGTGCACCTTCCTCTCTGGCGGGCTGGACTCCAGCGTGGTAACAGCCATTGCCGCAAAGCTTCTAAAAGAGCGGAGCCAGGGGCTTTCTACCTATTCCTTTGAGTTTGAGGGTAACGAAGATTTCTTCACCCCCAGCTCCTTTCAGCCGGACCGGGACCAGGCTTGGGCCGAAAAGGTCAGCGGACTGCTGAACACCCACCACACCACCCTGCTGTGTAGCAACGACCAGCTGGCCGACTCCCTCTTCGAGGGGGTCATTGCCAAGGACCTTCCGGGCATGGCGGACATTGACGGCTCGCTTCTGCACTTTTGCCGCCAGGTAAAGCAGAATCACGTGGTGGCCCTGTGCGGCGAGTGCGCCGACGAGATCTTCGGCGGCTACCCCTGGTTCCACCGGCGGGAGATGTTTGACGGCACCCACTTCCCCTGGAGCAACAACCTGGATGTGCGCCAGTCCCTTTTGGACCCAGAGCTGCAAGAACAGCTGGGCATGGAGGAATACGTGGGCAAACGTCTGGACGAGACTCTGCGGGCTGTGCCCACCCTGCCGGGAGAAACCCCGGAGCAGCGGCGGATGCGGGAGATCAGCTACTTGAACATGCGGTGGTTCATGGCCACCCTGCTGGACCGCAAGGACCGGTGCAGCATGTGGAGCGGCCTGGAAGTGCGGGTGCCCT
>JAAWSH010000202.1 GCA_022801475.1 Acutalibacter sp.
AGAAGAACCCTTTGCCCCCCACCTGGAAAAACTGAAGCGCACCCTGGAGATTCAGAAGGAGCTTTCCGCCCCTTATCTGCGCATGTTCAGTTTTTATCTCCCCCAAAACGCCCGGCCGGAAGATTACCGCTCCCAGGTGCTGGAGCGCCTGGGAACCATGGTGGAGGAAGCTGCCCGCTGGGACGCGGTGCTTCTCCACGAAAACGAAAAGGGCATTTTCGGGGACGCCGCCCCCCGTTGTCTGGAGCTGATGGAAGCCCTCTCTGGCCCCCACTTTGGGGCTGTGTTTGATTTTGCCAATTTTGTGGAGGTGGGCCAGCCTACCCTGGAGGCTTACCAGCTGCTAAATCCCTACATCCGGTACATTCACATTAAGGACGCCACCGTTGAAAAGAAAATCGTGCCCGCCGGCCAGGGTGTGGGGCATGTGAAGGAGATTCTCAGCCAGCTGATTACCGGAGGCTGGCGGGGCTTCCTGTCTTTGGAGCCTCACCTCACCGACTTTGCCGGGCTGGCGGCACTGGAAAAGGACCCGTCCAAAAGAGAGAGCGCTTTAGACGGAAAGTCCGCCTGGAAGCTAGCTCTAAATGCCCTAAGGGAAATTCTGGAGGGCATTCCCGCCGCTAAGGAGGCAATGGTATGAATAAACTGACTTGCGCTGTGGTGGGATGCGGAGGTATCGCCCGCGTACATAGCGGCGCGTTAATCCACCAGGAAACCGCCCAGCTGGCGGCTTTTGCCGACATCCGCCTAGAGCGCGCCCAGGCCTTTGCCAAGGAATTCGGCGGCAGAGCCTATGGCTCTCTGGAAGAACTGCTGGACCAGGAAGCCCTTGACGTGCTGCACATCTGCACGCCCCACTACCTGCATGTGCCCATGGCCCAGGAGGCTGCCCGGCGGGGCATTCATGTGTTTACTGAAAAGCCCCCGGCCATGACCCGTGTCCAGTGGGAGGCTCTTCAACAAATTAAAGAAGTCCGTCTGGGGGTCTGCTTCCAGAACCGCTATAACCCCAGCGTAGCCTATGTACGGCAGTTATTCGACTCCGGCAGGCCTGGGGCTGTGCTGGGAGCCAGGGCCTTTGTCACCTGGCATAGGGATGCTCCCTACTATACCGAGAGCGGCTGGCGGGGCGCCCTCTCTACCGAGGGCGGCGGCGTGCTCATCAACCAGTCCATCCATACCCTGGACCTAATGGTACAGTTTTTGGGTCAGGGCCAGGTTCTGGGGGCCAGCCTAGCTAACCGGCACCTCCAGGGCGTCATCGAAGTGGAGGACACCCTGGAGGCTGCCATAGACTTTGGCGGCAAAACCGGTCTGTTCTACGCCACCACCGCACACTGCACAGACTCTCCCGTCCTGCTGGAGCTGACTTGCGAAAACGCCACCCTGCGCCTGGAAGGCGAAGAGGCCACGGTCCGCTGGAAAGACGGTTCTGTAGAGCGGCAAGATTTCTCCCAGGCCTCCAACTTGGGAGGCAAAACCTACTGGGGAGCCAGCCATGGACGCTGTATAGAGGACTTTTACCGCTGCGTTCTCAGCGGCGAGGCCTTTCGCAGTGACATCCCCGGCGTGGCGGACACTGTGGAGCTAATGTTAAAGCTGTATGAGACCGCAAGAGCTTCTTAAAAAAGTCCACACGAATGAGAGTCTCCAGGGGACAGCGGACTGACCTCCACCTCTCCCCCTGGGCGTACTGCCTGAAACACGCCCCAAAATGGAGCTTACAAAAAAAGAGCCACTTGACGGCTCTTTTTTATTATATAAAATTCAAGTGCTATCCAGGAGAAACCTGCCCAAGGGACAAATGAGAATATCAGCCTTTCCAGGCCGTCAAAACAAAAAAATTCAGTGGAACTTAGGGCTTGTTTGAAAATAGAGGGAATGACGAATTTTGGGTCAGAAGTAGTCAGATTCCAGGAAAAAACCGCAAGTCAACCTGTCGGTTGGCGAGGATTTTTGACGCGGAAGATGGCCGCTTCTGGATAAAAAGACGGCGTTTCCGATTTTTCGAACAGGGCCAAATATTGTGTGCCATTTTCCTCTTTCTGTCAAGCGTACTTTTGCCCCTTGCGGAAAAATTTCCTTTGTGCTATATTTATGCTGGAAGGAATTTTCATCAGTGATGTCGAAAGGCCAGCCTTATGGACTTGTGCCTTTCGGGAAAGGAACATAGACAATGAAGCAATATGACGCGGCCATTATCGGTGCGGGCGTTACCGGCTGTGCTATTGCCCGGGAGCTTTCCCGGCGGCAGGGCAGTTTTCTGGTGGTGGAGCGGGCCTCAGACGTGTGCGAGGGAACCAGCAAGGCGAATTCAGCCATTGTCCACGCAGGCTTTGACGCCCTGCCCGGCTCTCTAAAAGCCAAGATGAATGTGGAAGGCAGCCAGATGATGGACCAGATTGCAAAAGAACTGGACGTGCCCTTCCGGCGCATTGGGGCTCTGGTGGTTTGCCTGGACCCCGCCGGGCTGCCCCAGCTGGAGGCCCTGTACCAGCGGGGCATAGAAAACGGGGTGGAGGGCCTGTCCCTGTTAACCGGAGAAGAGGCCCGAGCCCTGGAGCCCAACCTGACAGATGCCGTCTGCGGGGCGCTGCTGGCAAAGACCTCGGGGGTGGTCTGCCCCTTTGAACTAACTCTTGGCCTGGCGGAAAACGCTGCCCACAACGGGGTAGAGTTTCGCTTTGACACAGAAGTGACCGGCCTGGAAGCAGTGCCGGAAGGCTGGCTGCTAAAAACCAACGGCGAGGACATTCTGGCCCGAGCAGTGGTCAACGCCGCCGGGGTCCATGGAGCTTTGCTGCACAATATGGTCTGTGAGAAGAAACTGAACATCATCCCCCGCAAAGGCGAGTACTGTCTTTTGGATAAGACTGCCGGGGGACACGTGGGCCGCACCATCTTCCAACTGCCAGGGAAAATGGGCAAGGGTGTGCTGGTGACCCCCACTGTCCATGGCAACCTGCTGGTGGGCCCCACGGCGGAGGACTCCCCGGACCCAGAGGATACAGCCACCACGGCCCAGGGCCTGGGGGAGGTGGCGGAAAAATCCGCCTGGGGGGTTAAGGGCGTTCCGATGCGCCAGGTAATTACCTCCTTTATGGGCCAGCGGGCCCACGAAGCTGGAGACGACTTTGTTTTGGCCCAGTCCGCCCCTGGTTTCTTCGACGCGGCCGGCATCGAGTCCCCAGGCCTTTCCAGCGCTCCGGCCATTGGCGTGCATATGGCCGGGATGGTCGCTAAGGCCCTGCACTTGGCAGAAAAAGAGTCCTTTGACCCCATCCGTCGGGGTGTTCCAAAGTTGGCTGAGATGGACCTGGAGGAGCGGGCTAAAAAAATTGCGGAGGACCCCCGGTACGGCAACATTATCTGCCGCTGCGAAGAGGTCTCGGAAGGGGAGATATTAGACGCCATCCACAGCACCCTGGGCGCCAAAACCCTGGACGGAGTGAAACGCCGGACTCGGGCGGGCATGGGCCGCTGCCAAAGCGGGTTCTGCTCCCCCCGGGT
>JAAWSH010000203.1 GCA_022801475.1 Acutalibacter sp.
ATGTAGTTTTCCAGGTTCTCCCGGCGGGCCCCGGGTCTTGCGGCCGAAATAGCGTCCGCTGCCTGAACGATGCAGGCGATAATGGTTTTAGCCTCCACGTCTCCGTGGTGGGCCGCAATGGCGTGTACCACTGCCTCGTTTTCTTTATAGCGCTTGGCCACTTCCACACCAATCTGTACGTGTGAGCCCTCCATCTCGTGGTCCAGGGCCTTGCCAATGTCATGCAGCAGACCGGCTCGTTTGGCAATGGTGGGGTTCAACCCCAGCTCGGAAGCAATCATTCCTGAAAGGAACGCCACCTCCAGGGAATGGTTCAGCACGTTCTGTCCATAGCTGGTGCGGTAGCGCAAGCGGCCCAAAAGCTTTACCAATTCGTGGTGTACGCCATTGATGCCTACCTCCAGCACAGCCCGCTCGCCTTCTTGCTTAATGGTGGATTCCACCTCCCGGCGGGCCTTTTCCACCGTCTCCTCAATGCGGGTGGGATGAATGCGCCCGTCGGAGATCAGCTTCTCCAGGGCCACCCGGGCCACTTCCCTGCGTACTGGCTCAAAGCTGGACAAGGTGATGGCCTCCGGCGTATCGTCAATAATCAGATCCACGCCGGTAAGGGTCTCAATAGCCCGGATATTCCGGCCCTCCCGGCCAATAATGCGGCCTTTCATCTCGTCGTTGGGCAGGGGCACCACGCTGATGGCTGCCTCGGACACATGGTCCGCCGCACAGCGCTGAATGGCCACGGCAATAATCTCCCGGGCGGCTTGGTCGCTCTCGTCCTTCACTTGTTGTTCATATTCCCGTACCATCACGGCTTTTTCATGTACAAGTTCATTCTCCAGATGGTCCAGCAAATACTGCTTTGCCTGCTCCGCGGAAAAAGCGGAAATCTTTTCCAGCATGTCGAACTGGCTCTTTTTTACAGCCTCGGCTTCCCTCAGGCGTTCCTCCGCCTTGCGGTTGCGCTGGTCGATCTGGTCCTCTTTGCGCTCCATGGACTCCAGCTTTCTCTCCAGGCTCTCCTCTTTTTGCAGGTTGCGGCGTTCCTGGTGCTGAATCTCCTTGCGCCGGTCTGAAAGCTCCTTTTCCGATTCGTTTCTCAAGCGGTGTATCTCGTCCTTGCCTTCCAGCACGATCTCTTTTTTTCTGGCCTCGGCGGTTTTTACCGCGTCCCCCACAATGCGCTTGGCCTCTTCCTCGGCAGAACCAATGGTGGCTTCAGCCTTACTTTTGCGGTAGTGATAGCCCAAGAAGAATCCCCCTGCGCCACCGGCGGCAGCGGTAAGCACGGCGATTATAATACACAGCCATACAGGTAACTGGCCCAATCGGGCACCTCCTTCATAAAAATAGATTAGAATAAATTATTTTAGACGATGGGGAACAAGCCCCGTGAAATGCATGGCTGCTTTAGGTCTATTCAATTTTATATATTATATAATCGGTAATATTATGGCGAAAACGCCCAAGAATATATAAAAAATCTATAAAAAAGCAACGGGTGCACTCTATATCTAATTGTATCCCTATCCACCCTTGGTTGTCAAGAAAATTATGAACTTTTCTTAAAAAAGCCGGGGCCCCGATGAACAAACGGTAAAAGTTTCGTCAGCAGGTGAGACTCCACTCTTTCGTCATAAACTCTTCTTTTGGACACGCCCGACGGGCACCGCTTATTTGACAATATACCAGCCTCCATGGTATAATAAAAAACAATATTATTCCGGGAGGTCCCCAATGTTCGTGTTTCCGTTGTGCATTGTGTATGCTCCATGCAAGGTTTGAGGACGCCGCATGGAGCATAAAAAACTGTTAAACGTAAACTGGCCGATTGCCGGATAGAGTCTAACGGAGAGTTTTGCCAACTCTTGTCCTCAGACTTTGCAATTTTGATTGACCTACAAAAATCAAAGGAGCGAAGTCAAATGAAATCACATAAAAATCATTCCCTCCGGCCCTACCTGCTGCTTTTGAGCACCCAGTCCCTATCAGGGCTTGGCACCGCCATGACCGGCTATGCCCTTGTGCTTTGGCTCTATAGACAGAGCGGCTCGGCCCTGGAGACCGCGCTGCTATCCGTCTGTTCTTACGCCCCCTATGTGCTTATGAGCATCTTCGCCGGGGCCCTTAGCGACCGCTGGAACAAAAAGCGCACCATGCTGGTGTGCGACTTGCTGGCAGCGGCCAGCACTCTGGGGGTGCTGTTCATGCTGAAAAACGGCCTGTTGCAGCCCTGGCATATGTATATCCTCAACGGAGTGAACGGCCTGATGAACACAGTGCAGCAGCCAGCCGGCGACGTGGCGGCTACCCTGCTGGTGCCAAAGGAATATTACCAAAAAACCAGCGGCCTGCGGTCTTTTGCCTCTTCCTTAAACACGATCCTGCACCCAGTGCTTGCTTCTGCGCTGTTCGCCTTTGCTGGGATGGACCTGGTCATTGCCGTGGACCTAAGCACTTTTGCCATTGCCTTTGTAACGCTTTTGTTCTTTATCCCTGTTCCAGAAACTGTTCTGGAGGGCAAGCCAAAAGAGAAACTCTTGGAAGCCGCTAAGGCTGGGCTAAAGTGGCTAAGAGCCAACCCCCTGATCTTTGATCTGATCTTTTTTCTGGCGGCGATCAACCTGATTGCCTCTGCCTATCAAGCGGCCCTGCCGGCCATGCTGCTCAGCCGGGAAAGGGGCGGCGAAACGGTGTTGGGCCTGGTAAATACTGTAACAGGGGTGGCTACGCTGGCTGGCGGAGCCCTTGCCGCCCTACTGCCCAGGCCAAAAGACCGGGTACGGGTTATTTGCTATTCCCTGATGGTCTCTATGGGAACAGAGAATTTTCTGCTGGCTTTTGGGCGCACGCCCCTGGTGTGGTGTGTGGGCGCGGTGCTGGGCTGGGTGGCAATCCCCCTAATGAACGCCAATATGGACGTGGTATTCCGTTCCACGATCCCGGCACAGATGCAGGGACGGGTTTATTCCTGCCGGAATACCCTGCAATTTTTCACCATTCCGGTGGGTTACCTTTTGGGCGGCCTGCTGGTGGACAGAGTCTTTGAGCCGCTCATGAAGGTGGCCCCGCCGGAGGGGCTGTTGACCAGCCTTTTTGGCCAGGGAAAGGGAGCCGGCGCGGCCGCGTTGTTTTTTGTGCTGGGCCTGGCGGGGGTACTGGTCTGTCTGGTGTTTTATAAAATTTTGCGAAAATTCCGGTGGGCGGATCCCCAAGAGAAAGAAGGGGAAAGCGCTGGCTTAAATGGAGAATAGAGTAGAAAAGACGGCTGCGTGGTGGCAGCCGTCTTTTCTTTATGGTTGAATTTTTGCAGGGATAGGGCCTTATATGAACCCCTGGAAGTACACGGTGTAAAAACATGGTACGCCTGCCTGGCTCACAGAGCCGCGTAGGCTGCGGCCCGAACTTCTGGGAGCTACACCTTTGGCGGATTCCTGGGGGCCAGTCTTCACTGGGAACTGTCAAAAGCCAATCGCGTCGGCAGAAATG
>JAAWSH010000244.1 GCA_022801475.1 Acutalibacter sp.
AAAAACAACAAAAATAAACCATTAAAATGACTTTGTCAATATTGATACCGGAAATTTCACTCGCGCCTTCTGAGTTACCGATAGCCAGTGTATACCGGCCCAGACGGGTCTTTCTCAGAATAAAGGTCGCTACGATCAGGCAAACCAGCATAATCCAGAAGGGGATCGGCAGACCCAGGAAGTCTTTGTTGGCCAAGGTGAAGATGATCGGTTCTTCCTTACCGCTACCCAGTCCAATCGGAGCGGCGCTGATGATGTAAGCCAGCGCACGATAAGTATACTGCATGCCGAGGGTTGCGATGAAGGCCGGAATCTTGACTTTTGCAATCAGGAGACCGTTGAAGAGGCCGCACGCAGCGCCCAGGATAATGGTCAGAATGATGCCCAGAATCTCAGGGAGACCGCCGTTACGAACCATTTCCATCAGGAAGCAGCCCTGAAATGCGATCATAGAAGCAACGGAAAGGTCAAATCGACCAGTGATAATCGGGAAGGTCATGCCGATACCAGCAATGGCTACCAGAGAACCTTCCTTCAGGATGGAGTTGATATTGCCCATATTAAAACTGGTCAGGCCAGTAATATTGCAGACAAAGAATGCCACCCAGAGGATCAAAAATGCATAGACAATACCGCGACTCTTGAGGTCGAGGATATTTTGAATCTTAGTCTTGTTCATTATTCCTCTCCTCCTTTTGTAAGGATCTTAATACTGCCCACAGTCAGAGCAAGCAGGAGGATGAGGCCTCTTGCCAGACGCTGATATTCCTGCGGGACGCCGAGAATATTCAGACCGCTGTTCAGAAGCATCAGAAGAAATGCGCCAAACATGGTTCCCCAAACGTTACCACGTCCGCCGTCCAGTGCAGTACCGCCCAGAATGGTCGACGTGATAGCCTGAAGGTCATAACCGGCACCACTGGCAGGCTCCGCAAGCATCAGCATGGAAGCATTAACAACGCTGGCGATTGCAGCGGTCACGCCTGTGGTTACATAAACGCCGATAAGAGTTGCATCTGCCTTTACGCCGGTGATGCGGGCAGCAGCTTCATTAGAGCCAACGCTGCGCACTGCAACACCAAATTTGGTGAACTTATAAAGCAGGAATGCAATCAGGAACACAATCACCATCATGATAACAGATGCCGGAATTACGCCGAACAGCTTACCAGTAGAGAAGATTTCAATCGCCGGGTACTCATTCTTAATGATAGTGATCTTACTGCCGCTAGTCCAGAGCAGAGCTGCTCCACGCCAGATGTAGCAGGTAGCCAGAGTTGCAACAAACGGGACAATTTTCAGCTTGGTAATAACCAGGCCGTTGACAACACCGCACAGTGCACCGACCAGCATTGCGACCAGCAGTGCAACGAACACGCCAATACTACCCATAGAATCACAGAACACCGGAACCAGCTGTGCATACACCAAGCCGCACCAGGAGAAAATATAACCAATGGAAAGGTCAAAGCCGCCGGAACAGAGCGCGAAGGTCATACCGGCACCGCAGATACCAATCATGGACGCATTTGAAAGAACGTTCAAAAGGTTACTGCCAGAGACAATACGGGAATCAAGGAAAAAGAAAACGATACCAACAAGGGCGATAAAAAACAGAACTCCGATTTTATCATAAACTGCCCAGAACTTTTTTGCTTTGCTCATTACAGCACACCTCCCGAGAATTTGGTAGTAGTACCGGTAGCGCACTGCATGATCAGAGCCTCATCCATTTCATTCTTCGGAATATTACCGGTAATCTTACCCTGATGCACAACCAATGTACGATGACAGATGGTCATGATTTCGGGAAGCTCAGAGGACAGCACCAGAATGGCCAGTCCCTCTGCTGCAAGATCTGCCATCAGACTGTAAATTTCTGCTTTAGCACCGACGTCGATACCACGGGTCGGTTCAAGCAGGAGCAGAACCTTACAGTCAGCAGCCAGTGCTCTTGCCAGAACAAATTTCTGCTGGTTACCACCGCTCAAGCTCATGATTCTGGTGCCGTAATTGGCATACTTCATGTTCATCAGCTTGGTATACTTGTTCAGCTCTTCATTCTCTCTCTTTTCACTGATGACAAACAGATTCAGAATGTCATTCAGGATATTCATAGAGACATTCTCGCGAACAGTCATCTGAGCAAAAATACCAGCCTGTTTTCTGTCTTCTGTTACGAAAGCAATGCCTTCTTTGATGGCTGCACGCGGATTCTTGACGTTAACCTTTTTGCCGTTCACCAGGATTTCGCCCTTGGTGATCGGATGCAGACCATAAATCGCTTTCATGATGTCCTCATGGAAGCAGCCTGCCAGACCGGCAACGCCTACGATTTCACCGGCGCGGACGGTAAAGGAAACATCGTCAAACAGCCGGCCGTCGCCCAGGCCCTTTACTTCCAGGACTGTTTCACCCGGCTCGGACTTTAAGTAGTTAACACTTCTGTCAAGGCTTCTGCCAACCATCATGTCAACGAGGCTTTCCTGAGTCAGCTCTGTGATCTTCTTGGTGCCGACATAGACGCCGTCGCGCAGAACGGAGACAGAGTCTGCCAGATCAAAGATCTCTCTCATTCTGTGAGAGATGTAGATGATGGTCTTGCCCTGCTTCTTCAGGTCGCCAATGATGCGATACAGCGTATCAACTTCCTTATTACTCAGGGAAGCCGTCGGCTCATCCATGACGATGATATCACTGTTATGGGACAAAGCCTTAACAATTTCAATCATCTGCTGCTGAGCAACGCTCAAAGTTGCCACAGTGCTGGTTGCCTTCAGATTCAGATCCAGGCTATCAATCAGCTTCTGAGCCTCTTCGTTGAGCTTTGCAATGTTGACAACGCCAGGAATCAGAGTGGGCATACGGCCGGAAAAAATATTCTCGGCAATTGAAAGTTCCGGCATCAGGTTGAATTCCTGATAAACAACGCTGATACCTGCTTTGTGTGAATCGGAGATGGATCCAATATGGGTTTTCTTACCCATAATGAAGATTTCTCCAGCATCTCCCGGATAGACTCCGCCCAGAATCTTCATGAGCGTAGACTTACCGGCACCATTTTCCCCCACAATGGCATGCAGCTCGCCCGCGTCAATTTTCAAACTGACATCGGACAACGCTTTTACGCCAGGAAAGGTTTTGGTAAGATGTTTGACTTCTACCGCAACCATGTTGCTGTACCTCCCGTTATGCATTTTTTGTATTTAAAACTATTTTTGCCGAAAATGAAAGCGCCAAAAAGCACCGTGAATTTATATTGATAATGCACAAAATAATTGTGTATTGATTATCTATTTGCTATTGTGCTATAATAATAGCAAACCGAACAGGACATGTCATCCCCAAAAATTGATGTGAAATTCTCATTTATTGCGCAGTAGGTGTTTTTCGACATGATAAAAACACTGTCTTACTACAGAAAGGAAGACCTGCATGCTCACACCCATTATTGAAAATTATAATATTGACATCCATC
>JAAWSH010000204.1 GCA_022801475.1 Acutalibacter sp.
ACCTGTGATGACGCGGCGGAGCTGGCCCGGTCCATAGAGCCGAAATGCGGCTTAGCGGAAGCAAAATATCTGCTGGAAGAGACGGACGCCGCCTTTGTACTGATGGCCAAGTTCGGCGGGCCCAGCTTTAATGGCCTGAAGAACGTCACCAACCCTCTGCGCCGGGCCCAGGCTGGGGGCGGGCTGGGGATGCGGGAGCTGCTGGATGTGGCGGGTACTCTGCGAGCTATTCGGGCTTTACAGAGCTGGCACGACAAGTCCGCAGGCATGCGCACGCCCCTTAGCGACCGGTTCCACGTGCTGGCTCCCAACAAATACTTAGAGGAAAAAATCTATACATGCATCCTCAGTGAGGAGGAGATGGCCGACGTCGCCTCGCCCACGCTGGCAAATATCCGGCGGAAGATTCGTTCCGCCTCGGCCCGGGCCCGGGACCAGCTGGAAAAGCTGGTACGCTCCAGCTCCCACCAAAAGCACCTGCAAGAGAGCATCATCACCCAGCGGGGTGGCCGCTACGTGGTGCCGGTGAAAGCAGAGTTTCGGGGAGAGGTGCCGGGCCTGATCCACGACACCTCTTCCAGCGGGGCCACGGTATTTATTGAGCCCATGAGCGTGGTAGAGGCCAACAACGAGATCCGCGTGCTCCAATCCCAGGAGCTGGAAGAGATCAACCGCATCCTCCGGGAGCTCTCCGCCGAGGCCGGGGAGTTCGCGGGGGCGATGATCGACAGCTACCGCTGTGCCGTGGAGCTGAATGTAATCTTTGCCAAGGCCCAGGTGGCCTACCGCATGAAGGCGGTGACCCCTCGGCTGGGCGAGGACGGGGTCACGGAGCTGACCGCCGCCCGGCACCCGCTGATTGCCAAAGAAAAGGTGGTGCCCACGGACATCCGCCTGGGAACGGACTTTGACAGCCTGATTATCACCGGTCCTAACACCGGCGGTAAGACCGTGGCCCTTAAGACCGTAGGCCTGTTGTCCCTGATGGCTATGTGCGGTCTGATGATTCCCGCCGCCGAGGGCAGCCGGGTCTCGGTATACAGCCATATTCTGGCGGATATTGGAGACGAGCAGAGTATTGAGCAGAGCCTTTCCACCTTTTCGGCCCACATGACCAATATCATCAAAATTCTGTCTATGGTTGACGAGAACAGCTTGGTGCTTTTGGATGAGCTGGGCGCGGGCACGGACCCGGTGGAGGGCGCTGCTTTGGCCACGGCCATTATTGAAGAGCTGCGGGGCAAGGGGGCGCGGCTGGCCTGCACCACCCACTATGCCGAGCTAAAAGCCTACGCCCTACAGACCCCGGGGGTAGAGAACGGCTGCTGCGAGTTTGATGTAGAGAGCCTGCGGCCCACCTACCGGCTGCTTATTGGTGTGCCGGGCAAGTCCAATGCCTTTGCTATCTCCCGGCGGCTTGGCATGGAGGGGCGCATTGTGGACCGGGCGGGGCAGCTGGTCTCTCGGGAGAATAGTGTATTCGAGCAAGTGGTGGGCCGCCTGGAGGAGGACCGCCGCAAGCTGGAGGACGAGCTGGCCCTGGCCCGCCGGGCTGCGGACAAGGCCCGGGACAGCATCCGCCAAGCGGAGGCAAAGCAAGTGGAGGCCGCCGGGCTGGCCCGCCGGGAGCTGGAGCAGGCCCGGCAGCAGGCGGAGCAGATTGTACAAAAGACCCGGCGGCAGGCGGATGCCCTCTTAAACGAGCTGGACGAGGCGCGCCGCAGCCAGAACAAAGCCCTTTCGGCAGAGCAAAAGGCCCGGCTGCGCAGCGGTATGCGCCAGCTGGAGACCGCCGCCGACCCGGTAAGCCGCCCCCGGGACACCAACTACCAGCTGCCCCGGGAGCTGAAACCAGGGGACAGCGTGCTGATGGTGGACATTGACAAAAAGGCATCGGTGCTGGAGGCCCCCCGGGACGGCCAGGTGCTGGTGCAGGCGGGCATCATCAAGACCCGGGTGCCGGTAGAAAGCCTGCGTCTGCTAAGCGAGAAGCAGGAGCAGAAGCTCCGGGGGCGGTCGGTGACCAAGGACGTAAGCCAGCCCCAGGGAGCCGCCAGCCTGGACCTGCGGGGCATGAGCAGCGATGAGGCGCTCATCGAGGTAGACGCCTTTTTGGACCGAGCAGCCCGGGCAGCCCTGACCCAGGTGACCATCATCCACGGCAAGGGCACTGGCGTGTTGCGGGCAGCGGTGCAAAAGCACCTGCGGCGCTGCCCGCAGGTAAAGAGCTTCCGGCTGGGGGCCTTTGGCGAGGGAGAGAGTGGCGTTACAGTGGTGGAGATGAAGTGATTTGTTTATATTGTGGCAAAAAATGTGAATATTCTGTGAATAAACCGCAAAACCTATTGTGATATTTAAGAATAGAGGCTATAATATTTTTAGACATACAGGAGAGCAGAAAGGAGGCGGTGAATAGCGGGTGCAAGGCGGCGTCTTTGCGGCAAGGAGGCATAAAATGAAAAAACTAGCTAGTCTTTTGGTCATGTTCGCGTTTGCGGGCGTATTCGCGGTGTCTGCTTCGGCCTCTAATGAAATGGAGGAAGCTGTACGCCAGCGCTATTTGGAGCAAGGATATACAGAGGTTATCCATGACCCTGGAATTGCTCTCCAGGCAGATAGTCCAGATGAGGTTCTAAGTTTGGCCTACATGGATATTGAAAAGGCCGATGAGGAAATGAAAGAAAAGATTCTGGAAGCGCGCAACAAGGTCATTGATCGGTATGATTGGTCAGCGGATGATGTGGTCGCCTATGTAGTAAATGATGAGGATCGTACATTTGAAATTGATCCTCATTTCAGTGACCTTTTCCCAGGCTGGGACTTGCCGGTTGTGAACGCACCGGTTGAGGATGAGAAAAGCCCACAAAAAGGAGAAGGTGGCATAGCGCCTTATGGAGATGCCGTAACTACTAGGTGGGTCTGTAAAGACGTATATGTGCAAAAGGCGGTGGAAGGAATCCTTACAGGTGCATTTAAAACAGTTGATTCCGTTTCAAATAATACTTATATTAATGGGATTACTACCATCGCATCTTCGTTACCTTCCGGAGTGACGAAATATAATTTGGGCTATACCAATGAATCCACAGGAAGATCGATTTCATCACGGCGAAACTTAGACTTTACGTCTACTAAAATCGACTATTATGGAATTGACTTTGATGTTCGGGTCCACGGTAAGGTAGGTGTACGTGCAAGTAACTATCAGAAGAGCGGCTATGGAAGCTTTGTAGTAGATAGAACTGCATATTAAATTAAAACGGAATGAGAAAAAGGACCCACCCCACCGGGCGGGCCCTTCTTTTTTGCGGCTGGGGGCTAGGCCCGTATCTCCGCCTTAATCTTCCCCAGGGCCCCTTTTTCCAGCCGGGAGACCTGGGCCTGGGAGATGCCCACCT
>JAAWSH010000205.1 GCA_022801475.1 Acutalibacter sp.
AGGGCCCGGTCGCTGAGAAAAGCCCCCAAAATCCGGGAGCCATCCAGGGGCGGAATGGGCAGCAGGTTAAAGGCAGCCAGGGTTACATTAACCGTGATATAGTAATTCAGCAGATGATAAATAAACTGGTTTACGCCGTTTACCCCGGTAAACCGGGCGGAAACCACCAGCGCGTTGGCCAGAATCGCCCCCAAAAGCCCTGCCAAAAGGTTGGAAACCGGCCCCGCCAGGGCCACAATGGCCATGTCTCGCTTCGGCTTTTTAAAATAGCGGGGATCCACCGGCACGGGCTTTGCCCAGCCAAACCCAAAGAGAAACAGCCACACCGTGCCCACCGGGTCCACGCTGGCCAGGGGGTTCAGGGTCAGGCGGCGGTCTAGCTTAGCGGTGGGGTCTCCCAGCTTATAGGCCACCCAGCCGTGGGCGCACTCGTGCAAAGGCAGAATGCAGACGATCACAAAAATGATGGCCAACACCTGGGCCGCCACCAGGGACACATCCACGTGGCCCCCGGCCATGATGGTCCTTATCACATTAAAAATCAAACTATGCCACGTTCCTTTCCCGGCCGGAAAACGGCCGCGCACCCTGTAAAAAGGCGCGGTGTTTTGATAGCGGAGGCAGCGAAAGACCCCCGGGTAAAACAGTACATGGAAGGATTATAACCTATTTTTGGAGAAAAGACAATTCTTTTCAAAAAAAACTTGCATTTTATCCCCACGTCTGGTATAATCCATTTGTTTGAGGAATTTGAACCACAAAATATCTGCCTGCTATAGAAGGAGGTGCAGAGATATGGCAAAATGTGAATTTTGCGGCAAGGGCGTTTCTTTTGGCTGCAAGGTGTCCCACTCCATGCGTCACTCCAACCGGGCCTGGAAGCCTAACATCCGCCGCGTAAAGGCAATTGTTGACGGGACTCCCAAGCGTGTATACGCCTGCACCCGCTGCCTGCGTTCCGGCAAAGTAACCCGCGCCGTATGATCGCCAGGCCGCGTCCACATCCGCATGAGCCAGGGCTGTCTTAATATAGACAGCCCTGTTTCTGTTTTTGCTCAAAAGCAGTAGTTAGGCAAATCGACTGGCCCATCTGGTCTTAAGCTGGCGTGGGCTGGGTTGGGTAAGCCCACAGCCTTGCACTCCCCAATTATACTATGCCGCAAATGATTGACGTTTTTGAAAATGCCTCCGGACCCTTGGACGTTTTCGTAGCAGAATGGCCTCTGCCCCAGACCTTACCAGAGTGGCCGTGCCCCTGGGCCCTTGCGTTATAATAGCCACCCTGGAAAACCGGCAAAGCCAAATTTCCGGTTAGGCCGACTTACCGCCCTGGTTCACAAAAATCATTCAATTCTAAAACTTTTTGAACTGTATCAACTATAGTAACGGGATTTTTTCGTTGTTGCAAAGCTTTTCACTCCGTCATATGCACGTCCATCTGGGGGAAAGGAATGGAAATGTTCTCTTTGTCAAAAGCGGCCTTTACCCTCTCCTGCATGGCAAAGTACAGGTTCCAATACTCTTCTTGCCTACACCACAGCTTCATTACCAGAGTCACCGAGCTGTCTTTCCAGTCTCCCACCGCAATCATGGGCGCGGGCGTTTCCAGCACCCGGGGATCTTTTTCCGCCAAACGGGCCAGCACGGCCTTAGCCTTTTCCAGGTCCGCCGTATAGGCTACACCATAGCTTAGGTCCAGCCGCCGGGTACCATTGGTGGAAAAATTCACCACCACGTCGCCAGTAATTTTTGAGTTTGGCACAATGACCTCCTTGTTGTCATATGTAGCCAAAATGGTATAGAGAATCTCAATGCGCTTTACTGTGCCTTCATAGTCCCCAAAGGCCAGGTAGTCTCCCATTTTAAAGGGTTTGGTAAAGATGATCTGCATCCCGCTGACAAAGTTAGAGAGGCTTCCTTGCAGGGCAAAGCTGGCCGTAAGCCCCGCCGCCCCCAAAGCCGCCACCAGAGAGGTAATATTAATTTGCAGCTGGGCAATGGCGCTGACCGAGGCCACAGCAATCACCAGCGCCTTTACCACCGAGCCGATAAACCCCGCCACCAGAGGGTCTGCCACGCCCCTTTTTATGGCCTTTTTAGTAAGGGTTGCGGCCAGCCGGGCCAGCTGCCAGCCCACAAAGAAGATTATCCCCGCCACCAGCAGGTTGCCGCCCAGGTCCAGCAGCCAGCTAATGGTTTTATTAATAAAATCGTTCATTAAGACCCTCCTCGTTACCATTTTCCCACCGGCCACCGCCGCTTTTCTAAGCATATAGAAGAATCAAATAAGCCGGTCCAAACGCTACCTTTATTATACACAGTTTTTCCTGAAATAGGAATATTTTCCGGAAAATTTCTCAGCAAAAGAAAAATAGGATGTACGTTCCGCAGCTTGTGTGGTATAATATCTCCAGGATATTTGCCGCCACGAAGCACTTTCTGCTGTAATACGGTTCCTCTGGTGCGGCGGTTATCAATATGAAAAAGTGGGGAAATATGGGTCATGTATCAACTTAGCGAGATCTGCCGGGTCTGCTTCCCGAAACGGGACGGTATAGACGTACTGAACAGCCAGCTGGCCCTGGCTATGCGGAAATTCTTTGCCACTGGCCAAAAACCGGTGCGTGTACGGGAGAACCTGACTCTGAACGGATACAGGGGCCAGGTTCGGGGAAAGCTTAGCAGGCACTCCGTGTACTGGAGCTTGAAGATCAGCGGAGCCCAGGGAAACAGCGTGGTTCTGGAGGAGGCCTTTGGCCAGCCCAGCGGCTGGATGCTGGTGACCAGGGACTTTACCGGGGTAATTACCGGCCGCACTTATTTTGATCAAAACCACGACTGGGTTAAAAGTGAATATTATGAGCCCTGGGACTCTACCCAGGCCAAGGTAGTCTTTTCCCCTTTGCGCAAAGACCGCCAGGTGCTTTTGCAGGACTGGGACCCCGCCAAGCAGGTTTTCCGGGAGACCCGGCTGGCTTTGGCTCCATACCAGTCCGGCACGGCCCAGCAAAATGTGGTGGACACCCAGCTGGGCCAGCCGCTGCTTCTGCTGGCCACTGTCACCGGCGAACTCTGCTGCTGCCCCAAGGCCCAGGCCCAGCCGCGGGAACAGGCCATACAAGACGCAGCTGGGGACGTGACAATCCTAATGCCCGCCTGGGAGGTCCGGGACGGAGCTCTTGTGGACGAAGAAGCGGAGGAACCCACCACCATTACCTTTACCAGCCTGGAAGAATACGCCAAGATTGAGCCAGGCCGGGGAATCGCGGCCCCCGTCTCTCCTGCTCCCCCCCAGCCGGACCTGCCTGCCGAGGAGGAATTTACCCCCAGCGCTGAGCCAAACGGCCTTTTGGAAGAAGCC
>JAAWSH010000206.1 GCA_022801475.1 Acutalibacter sp.
TTTTTCCTTGAAATCCCTCATTTCTGGTCAAAAATCCAGCATTTCTCCGATTTTGAAATAGACTCTAGTCCTGGGCGTATTTTTCTTTGTAGCCAACAAATTTATCCCGGAACACTTGGCTGTCGTTTCTGGCGTCCCGCAGGGATGCGTGAATGTTCATATTGTGATGGGCAATATCGATCACGCAGCCCGCAATGTTGGAACAGTGGTCTGACGCGCGCTCCAAATTAGTGAGAATATCCGACCACACAAAACCCGCGTCAATGGAACAGGTTCCCTGCTGCAAGCGCCGGATATGGTTGGTCCGCAGCGTCTCTTTTAGACTGTCGATCACCTGTTCCAGGGGCTCCACACACCCGGCGGCCTCCAGGTCGTTTTCTTGAAAAGCCTGGAGGGCTAGGTCCAAAATCTCTCCCACCGCTGCCGAAAGGGTCTTGTACTCCTTCTTGGCCTCCGCTGTTAGGGTCATGCCCTTGCTTCTGAATTCCTCCGCTGATTCCAGCAGGTTCACCCCGTGGTCCGCAATGCGCTCAAAGTCTCCAATCACTTTTAAAAGTTTTGCCGCCTCCGCGCTGTCTCCCGGGCCGATCTGGTGGGCGCTAAGCCGCACCAGGTAGGTGCCCAGTATATCCTCATAGCGGTCTGTGCGCTCCTCTTTTTCCCGCACAGACTCCGCCAGGGCCGGCGTATAGGCCTCTAAAGCGGCCAAACCCTCCTTTAGCGCCGAAACAGCCGCGCCAGCCATGTCCCTGGCCACCGCGTGGCAGCGCTCCAGGGCAATAGAGGGGGTGGCGAACAGCCGCTGGTCCAGCTCCGGCTGGGCCTCTGCCACCTGGCTGTCGTGGATTAAACGGCAAACCAGCTTCTCCAGCAGTCCGGTCATGGGCAGCATCAGCAGAGTACACAAAAGGTTGAACACGGAATGGCACACCGCAATGCCCAGCAGAGAGGCGGGCTCTTCCAGTATCATCGGCGAAAAAATAGATTTAATAAGGGAAAACACCCCCAGCCACACTGCCGCGCCAATAACATTAAAGGAAAGGTGCACAAGGGCCGCGCGCTTGGCGTTTTTATTGGCCCCCACAGAGGAGAGCATGGCTGTAACACAGGTGCCGATATTCTGCCCCATAATAATGGGGGCCGCCGCCCCATAAGACACCTGCCCTGTGGCCGCCAGGGCCTGTAGGATGCCCACCGAGGCCGAGCTGGACTGGATCACGGCCGTGAGCACCGCCCCGGCCAGCATCCCCAGCAAAGGGTTTTGGAACAGCAAAAACAGGTTCTGGAACCCAGGCTCCTGGCCCAGGCCGGCCACTGCCCCGGACATGGTTTCCATGCCAAACATCAGCGTGGCAAATCCCAGCAGAATGGCGCCGGTCTCCTTTTTCTTAGGGGACTTGCAAAACATATAAAAAACCGTGCCGAGCAGGGCCAGCACCGGCGTAAAAGACGAGGGCTTCAGCAGCTTTACAAAAAAATTACTGCTCTCAATGCCCGCCAGGCTGAGGACCCAGGCTGTTACCGTGGTGCCAATATTCGCGCCCATAATCACGTGAATGGCCTGCCGCAGACTCATAAAGCCGGAGTTCACAAACCCCACCACCATCACCGTGGCGGCGGAAGAGCTTTGTATCACCGCCGTTACCCCCAGGCCTGTAAGCAGGCCCGCCAGCTTGCCGGTGGTGAGCCTGGCCAAAATCTCCCGCAGCCTCTCTCCCGCCTGGCGCTCTAGGGCCTGTCCCATCACATTCATGCCGAACAGGAACAGGCTAAGCCCCCCTATGAGGGTTAATAGATCAAAAATATCCATCCTCCATACACCCCTTACTTAAATTAATTCCATGAAAAGGATAGCAGACAGAGGTCAAATCTGTTACCGGCCTTTTGTAAAATTCCTGTAAAGCCGGGTCTTTCCCCTTCAAACCCCGCCCTTTTTATTTTCCAACCAATTCCCGCCCTCTATGCAAAAAATCCCCCCACTTCTTATAACCAGGGCTTGTTTATGTTTTAAAGTAAAGGAAATAACGGATATTTGCTTTTTAGAAGCAGAGAGGTTCAAGAAAAAGCCGCAAGCCAGCCCGAGGCTTGGAAAGGATTTTGACCCCGAAAGATGGCCTCTTATCTTTAAAAAGGCTGCGTTTTCGATGGTTCAAGCAAGCCCTAGAGTCTGTTTGAACATTTCGAAAAGCCGTCTTTTCCCCGATCTGAAAATAGACACTAAGCAAAAGGGCGGCTGGTATGGCAAGGTTCTCCCTTTATGCAGTTTTTCGGGGCTCATGCCAAAGAATTGTGACAAAATTGTTAAATGTCAAAAAATTCTAAAATCCCTATTGACTTTTACTGACCATAAGGATACAATAGGTTTAGCACTTGGGAAACGAGAGTGCTAACGCCCTTAAGGAACCAAAGTGCCAGTACGCAAAAGAGACGCGGGCGCTAAGCGCCCTGTGGGGAGAGCGCGTACAAACCAAACCTGTTATCTCTATTTTTTACCGGTCCATCCGGTTTGCCGGCCCCGGCGGCGAGAAATCTCCGGGGAGAAAGGTAAGGCCCCAGTAAAAAATCATGGGCCAAGGTGTTTTCTTATGAAAATAAAACCCCTTCTGGACAGGGTCCTCATCAAAGCGGAGGAAGCGGAAGAGACCACAAAAAGCGGTATTGTACTGGCTGCCAAGAGCCAGGAAAAGCCCCAGATCGCCCGGGTAGTGGCCGTGGGCCCCGGCGGCGAGGTGGACGGCAAGGAGATTAAGATGTACCTGAAAGAAGGCGACCGGGTCATCTCTGCCAAGTACAGCGGCACGGAAGTGAAGGTGGACGGCGAGGAGTACACCATCGTAAAGCAGAGCGACATTCTGGCTGTGGTGGAGTAAATTTTTGTCCTATAGAGCGGCTGCCGCTGAAAAAAGCCCTTTAAGCCCCAATGTCCCACCCAGCTTTCGGCTCGTCCACGCGTCTAACGGGACGAACCGGCAAAAACCGGAGTAAAAGTTTTGTCAACTTTTTCAAAAGTTGCGGGGTGTGGGGCAGCGCCCCACGACCTTAACACAAGAAAGGAAGATTTGTCATGGCTAAAAAAATTGTCTACGGAGAAGAGGCCCGCAAGGCCCTTTTGAATGGTGTAAACCAGCTGGCTGACACCGTAAAGATCACTCTGGGGCCCAAAGGCCGCAACGTGGTGCTGGATAAAAAGTTCGGCGCTCCCCTCATCACCAATGACGGTGTGACCATTGCTAAGGAAATCGAGCTGGAGGACGCCTATGAGAATATGGGGGCCCAGCTGGTGAAGGAAGTGGCCACCAAGACCAACGACGTGGCCGGCGACGGCACTACCAC
>JAAWSH010000207.1 GCA_022801475.1 Acutalibacter sp.
TCTTCTACCATTTCCTCCTCGCTAAGCGCGACTAAAAGACCTGATGTGTAAACCGTAAGGGGCTCATTCTCTTCTGGTTCTTTCTCCTCTACAGAAGAGTTTGTTGGGGGCGTATCTTGCACAGGCGCAGGGCTTATCTCTGCTTCAGCACCAGCGGTCATCAGGGAAACCGATAGAACAGACAGCGCTACAACTACGGCCAAAAAGACGCCGCATACCATAAATCGTTTTTTCATCATAAGCCCTCCTTATTATTTATAAATGTCCTTAAGTACGTATTGCTCTGTTACTGAAATAGTTCGCTTTTCAACGCCTGGTGACCCCTCTCCACACATAACAGCCCAGCTATAAGCATTCGGGTCCATATCATTAAAACCAAGTATGTGGCCCGCCTCATGTAGAAAAACCGACCACACATCATAATGGTCTGCTATACCACTGTTAGCAAAAGGATAGTATGTATTTAAAACCACATCCGCTTCAATAACAATTATGTCTCCCTTGTAATGATACCAGCTGGCTTCTGCTATTTTATCATCGAATTTTCCCATGTTCTTTCGATATATATAGTTTTTTCCATCAGGAGTATCTGTATATGCGGTACTTGAATGGCGCAAGGTCGGTTCACGTTTTATTCCTTTAACCCCACTGGGGAGATACTTATTCCATTCATACAGCGCATTGTTCATATGGGCTATGGTGGTAGCTCCAAAATCCTTATGAGGGGTTAACATAAAATCGTATGTACCTTTTAATCTCGTGCCACCTTTCCAGCTCTCATAAAGCGCCGTAGCATAGTTTGAAAACGTCCCACCGGTAAACAAAGCCACCGCCAGACTGGCGCACAGCAGCTTTTTCCATCCTCGTGCTTTGACAAATTTTTTCTTCATTGTATGGCTCTCTTTTCGTTTCCAAAATAGCCATAGCATTTTGCTTGATTCTTTTATACAACCAAGAAAGCAATTTGTCAATATATACAGTTATTTTTTTATGGGTCGCAAACCATTTTTTGTTTAGCGCTATCTTTGCCCCACAGATACGGCAAAACTCTCCTATCATACTATTTTAATCGGCCTGGAGCGGTTCTTTCTCCCCTTCCCGCCTGGGCCTCTTCCAGGCGCACCGCTAGGCGTATCGCTAGGCGTACCGCCTTTAGGACAAGGCCACCCAGACTTTTGGGCTTAGCTACAGCCCGATTCCCCTTGATCTCCTCCACAAGCCCCATCCCGGCAGGTTCTTTCCTTTCCGCACCGGCCGGCGGCCGCGGGCGCTTCCCCACAGATTATGTCAAAAGTGTAGCTGTCCAGCTCCTGGCGGACGTCCTGCGAAACCTTCTCATAGATGCTGTGCAGGCGGCAGTGCTCCCGGCCGCAGCTGTACTCTTCCTTTTGGCAGCGGCTTAGCATATAGGGGCCCTCCACGCTTTCGATGACCTGCAGCAGGGTGATCTCCCCAGCGGGCCGGGCCAAACTGTAGCCCCCCTTTGCCCCTTTAAAAGAGCAGACCATGCCTGCCTGCACCAGGCCCCGCAAA
This sequence comes from Acutalibacter sp., assembly GCA_022801475.1. Lineage (GTDB taxonomy): Bacteria > Bacillota > Clostridia > Oscillospirales > Acutalibacteraceae > Acutalibacter. The sequence continues at coordinate 1,534 of JAAWSH010000207.1, forward strand.
ATCTTCAGGCAAAACCGCATGGGTACCTGCATCCCCTCCGAGACGGTTTTGGCGTCCCAGCGGCCGGGGTTTTTGGTCAAATATTCTACGATGCGCACGGCGTAGTCCGCCTCTAACGTCATTACCATGTTACATCTCCCAGCTGCCCTTAAGGTCGCGAGACGCTGTCTCGCGCTCCGCAAGCTTTTGAAAAAGCTTGAGCAAAACTTTTTATTCGACTTTTTCCGATTCCGTATGGCAAAGCCCTGCCGCGATGCCGTAAGCGGCATAAAACTTCAAAGGCTTCGGCAGCACGCCCGTAGCCCGCTGGCCCGCCTAAAAAACTCCACTACAGGCAGGCGGCCCTTGGCTTATCAGTCCAGAAAATCCTTCAGCTTCTTGCTGCGGCTGGGGTGGCGCAGCTTGCGCAGGGCCTTGGCCTCAATCTGCCGGATGCGCTCCCGGGTCACGTTGAACTCCTTGCCCACTTCTTCCAGGGTGCGGCTGCGGCCATCCTCCAGGCCAAAACGCAGGCGCAGTACCTTCTCCTCCCGAGGGGTCAGGGTGTCCAGCACGTTGCCCAGGGTCTCCTTCAGCAGGGTGTGGCTGGCCGCGTCCTGGGGGGCGGGGGCATCCGCGTCCTCTATAAAGTCTCCCAGGTGGCTGTCCTCCTCCTCGCCAATGGGCGTCTCCATGGAGACCGGCTCTTGGGCCACCCGCATAATCTCCCGCACCTTCTCCACAGGCATTTCCAGCTCTTCGGCCACTTCCTCAGCGCTGGGCTCCCGGCCGTTGACATGCAGCAGCTGGCTGTTGGCTTTTTTCACCTTGTTGATGGTCTCCACCATATGCACTGGAATGCGGATGGTCCGGGCCTGGTCCGCAATGGCCCGGGTAATCGCCTGACGGATCCACCAGGTGGCATAGGTGGAAAACTTAAACCCCTTGGTATAGTCAAACTTTTCCACTGCCTTAATAAGCCCCAGGTTGCCCTCTTGAATCAAGTCCAAAAACTGCATGCCCCGGCCCAGGTACCGCTTGGCAATACTCACCACCAGACGCAGGTTGGCCTCGGAAAGGCGCTTTTTGGCGGCGGAGTCCCCATTTGTAATACGTACCGCCAGGTCCACCTCTTCCTCTGGGGTCAGCAGGGGCACCCGGCCGATCTCCTTCAGGTACACTTTCACGGGGTCGTCAATGGCAATTCCTTCCGTGCCACCGCCGCCCTCCAGCTCCGCCGCCTCACCGGCTTTCACCAGTTCCACGTCGTCCAGCTGCATTTCGTCAAAGTCCTCCACAATCTCGACACCCTGGGTCTCCAGGGTGTCGTAGAACTTTTCTATGTGTTCAGGGTCAAAATCCAGCTCGCCCAAAGCGTCCAGAATTTCCTTTGTGCTCAGCTGGCCCTTGGCCTTGCCAATTTCCACCAAATCTTTAATCACTGTTTTTTTATCCGGCTGTGCGCTCATTTTTATTACCATTCCTTTCTATTTCCCTGTACCGCGTTTTCTATTCCCCGGGTAAAATTCTTTATAAATTTTCTTCGGGCCTCCAGCGGTTCAAAGCTGGCCCTGCCAGCCCTTGGCGTCTCGTCGGCTAAAGCCAGGAGGCCGCGGTTTGTCCCCTTTTGCCTTTAGGGCTTGTTTGAAAAATCGCAAACACCGTTTTTTTGCCCTGCCCGGGCGGATTTGTGTGTCGAAAATCCTCGTAATACGAAAGTATTACTTGCGGTTTTCTTCGTCAAACCGCACCGGCCAGGGCAAAAATCCGGCACTTTCTCTATTTTCAAACAAGCCCTA
>JAAWSH010000208.1 GCA_022801475.1 Acutalibacter sp.
GAGGCCAGCGGAAGGCTGGCGGACCTGTCGGTGGTTACGGCGGACAATTCCCGGTTTGAGGACGTGCTGGACATTATAGAGGATATAAAGGTGGGTTTGGGCAAGACCAGCGGTGAATATATGGTGATTCCGGACCGTCGAGAGGCGATTCGCTGGTGTCTGGAGAATGCCCAGGAGGGAGACATCATTGTGCTGGCGGGCAAAGGCCACGAGGACTACCAGGAGATCCGGGGGGTGAAGCATCCTTTCGACGAGCGGGTGGTCATCCGGGAAATTCTCCATGGTCTTGGCAAATAAACTGGTTTTAATAGTTAATATGGTTCAAAAGAATCAGAACGATTGCTTTGAACCAAGGCGGCAGCTCCGCCTAACTTGAAACCTGGATTTGCCGGTTTTCAAGTGTGTTTACGATACCGTTCCCTTGGGATAAGGGAATACAAAAATGGGGAGGAAGTTCTAATGGACAAAGACATCATTACCTATCAACTGCACTTGGACGATTTTTGCTTCCTGGGAAACACAAATGTTGTAGACGAGAGCTCCGACTTTGCCGCGATTTGGGATGAATTTTTTCAAAAGGGCGGATATGAGCCCATCCTGCCCTATGCGGTGGATGAAAAACCCATTAATGTCTGGTTCCATGACCCACAGGGCCGGGGGGTCTACTACCAGGGCCTCTTTGTAAAGAATGTGGACCATACGCCCGAGGGCTACACCTTGAGGGACTTCCCCGGCGGCGACTACCTGGCCGTCACCACGGAGTGGATGGAGACCAACGAGGAGGCTGTGGGGGACGCTGGAAACGGCCGCTGCAACGAGTATGCCGACACGGTAGAGATACCTGCGGGCTGGGTGCGGGCCGACGGGCCAGAGTCCTTGATATTTCGGATAGAGAAGGAGAACGCAAACACGTCCCAGGGCAGCCGCTACGAGGTATGGGTGCCCATTCGGAAAATATAAACCCATCAATCAGGGAAAACAAAAATGGAGGGAATGCACATGAACAAAATCATCGAAGCCGCTTTGCTGGAATCCTTTGAGAGGAATTTTGCCGCCGATCCCGCTAAGCGTGTCGCCCAGCGGGCCACTACTGCCAACGGGATTGGCAAAGCTGCCCTAAACCCCTTTACCCAGCGGGAGGACAGATACCAGTTCTCTGTTCAGCTGGAGGGTGGTAAGATCACCAACCAAAAGGCCTCCGGCCGCTGCTGGATGTTCGCCGCTATGAATACCATGCGGATGGAAGTGATGAAAAAGCTGAACTTGGAAACCTTCGAGCTCTCTCAGAACTACCTGCTCTTCTTCGATAAGCTGGAAAAGTCCAACTATTTTTTAGAGGCCATTCTGGAAACCCTGGATGAGCCCACTAACGGCCGGCTGATTGCCCATCTGCTGATGGCCCCCCTGAACGATGGAGGCCAATGGGATATGCTGTGCAATCTGGTGGAAAAGTACGGCGTAGTGCCCAAAGACGCCATGCCCGAAACCGTGTGCTCCTCCGCCACAGGAGAGGTGACCTCCTACATGACCCGCAAGCTGCGGGAGTTCGCCTGCATTCTGCGGGAGGGTCATGCTGCGGGTAAGACCGCCAGAGAGCTGCGGGAACAGAAAGAGGCTATGCTGGCTACCATCTACAATATGTTGTGCATTGCTTTGGGGCAGCCTCCCAAGACCTTTACCCTGGAAGTGCGGGACAAGGACAAGAAATTTATTCGCGATACCTGCCTGACCGGTAAGGCTTTTTATGAAAAGTATGTGGGCTGGGACCTTTCGGACTATGTGAGCTTGATCAACGCAACCACTGCTGATAAGCCCTTCCACAAGACGTTTACAGTGAAGCTGCTGGGCAATGTGATAGAGGGCCGGCCTGTGAAGTACCTAAACCTGCCGGTGGAGGACCTAAAGCAGGCCGCCATCCGCCAGATGCAGGACGGAAGCCCGGTGTGGTTTGGCTGTGACGTGGGCAAATGCTCCACGCGGGATGGAGGCATTATGGACCTGGAAGCCCTGAAGGTGAACGAGCTCTTCGGCACCGAGTTTGGCATGAACAAAGCCCAGCGTCTGGACTATGGAGACAGTCTGATGACCCATGCCATGGTGTTCCAGGGAGTAAACCTGGACGAGGAGGGTAAGCCCACCCGCTGGCGGGTAGAAAACAGCTGGGGCAAGGACGCCGGCGTAGACGGCTACTATGTGATGAGCGACCAATGGTTTACGGAGTATACCTACCAGGTGGTGGTACATAAAAAGTACCTCTGCGAGGAACAGCAGAAGGAACTGGAGCAGGAGCCTATTCAGCTGGAGCCTTGGGATCCCATGGGCTCGCTGGCGTAAGCGCGTAAGAAAACAAAGAGGTGTTTTTCATGAATCTCAGCATAGCCCAGATCCTGTCCGCCACAGGCGGCCAGCTGCTTTGCGGCAGGGAAGAGACCAGGGTTACCCATTTTATTACAGACAGCCGCCAGGCCGGGGCTGGGGCCATGTTTGTGCCGGTCCGCGGTGAGAAGGTGGACGGTCACGCCTTTATTGAGGCAGCCATCTCTGCCGGGGCCTGTGCCGCCTTTACAGACCATCCCCTGCCCCCTGGGGCCGGGGCCCTGGTTTTGGTGGAGGACTGCCGTGCCGCCTTACAGCGGGCTGCGGCCTGGTACCGGGAGAGCTTTGATATTCCCATTGTGGGTATCACGGGCAGCGTGGGGAAAACCACTGCCAAGGAGATGGTGGCCCAGGCCCTTTCCGCCGGATTCCAGGTACACAGGACCGCCGGCAACCAGAACAGCCAGGTGGGGGTGCCCATCACTGTGTGCGGCATGGGGCCAGAGCACACTGCCGCAGTGATTGAGATGGGTGTCAGTATGCCCGGGGAAATGGAGCGTATTGCCCGGGTAGTGAAGCCCACCTGCGCGGTGATGACCAATATTGGTACTTCCCACATTGAGTTCATGAAAACCCAGGAAAATATTTTGGCCGAGAAAGCCCGTATTGCCGGCTACCTGCCTGGGGCGGGCGCGCTGTTTGTCAACGGCGACGACCCGCTGCTGGCAGGTCTGCCTGGCGCCGTGCGGTTCGGCCTGGGAGGAGGATGCCAGTGGCAGAGCGTGGACCTGGCCAGCACCCCAGAGGGCCAGGCCTTTACCTGCCTGGGTCCCGGGGGAGAACGGGTGCCGGTACAGCTGCCAGTGGCTGGGGAACACAATGTGCGCAACGCCTTGGCCGCCCTGGCGGTGGCCGCACACCTGGGAGTCCCCCTGGAGGACGCGGCCCGGGCCCTGACCGCCTATGAGCCCCCGGCCATGCGCCAGCAGAT
>JAAWSH010000209.1 GCA_022801475.1 Acutalibacter sp.
CTCAGGGCAACAGCATTTGAAATTAAGCGAACAGGATATCAAGAAGAAGCTGAGGATTCAGGGCGGCGGCAAGGCTGCCGGAAAAGTAAGGAGCCTGCCTAAAAGGCCCCTGCCGCAAAAAGCGGAGGCCTTTTGAATCCCAGAGGAAAACTTAGGTCCGGGGTGGGGAAAAATATTTTTTGTTGAGAAGGGCCCGGGCCGCGCTCCATAACAAAAAAGAGCAAAGGCCAAGGGGAGGACGCTCTCCCTTTAGCCTTTGCCCCAGGCGCTACGCGGCGGCGCCGGTGTTTTCGGATGCCTTACGGCACTGCTCCAGCATTGTCTCTGCAAAAATCCCATACCCCATGGTGGGGTCGTCGGTGAACACATGGGTCACAGCCCCGGCCACCTTTCCGTTTTGCAAAATGCAGCTGCCGCTCATGCCCTGAACAATGCCCCCGGTGGCTTGCAGCAGCACAGGGTCTGTGACCCGCACCACCAGGTTCCGGGTGGGCTGGTCCGCGCCGCTGATCTCTACAATCTCCCCCTCATACAGCCGGGGGCCCGCCTGGTCAATGCTGGCTAAAATCTCCACAGGCCCGGTGTGCACCTGGTTTCGGGGCAGCACCTCTACGGCCTGTCCCTGGGGCGCTTCATACAGCTGGCCATACACCCCGGTCTCGTTGTTGGCCAGCAGAGAGCCCATGGGCTCGTCGGAGGAAAAATACCCCTGTAGCTGGCCGGGGTTTTCCGGCGCGCCCCGAACAATGCCGCACAGGGTGATGCCCGCGGGTTCGCCGCTTTTCAGCTCCATCACATTGCCTGCGTCGCTGTCGCAGATGCCGTGTCCCAGCCCGGCGAAGCACCCGGTGGCCGGGTCGTAAAAGGTTAGGGTGCCCACCCCGGCGGCGCTGTCCCGCACCCACATGCCGGTTTTAAAGGACCCCTCCCCAAACACTGGGGTCACGGTTGCCTCAAAGTCTTGGCCGTTTCTGCGCACCTGAAAGGTGATGGCCTGGCCGTCGCTTTTGCCAATATAGCTGGCCAGGGCGGCGTTGTTCTCAATCTCCACGCCATCCGCGGAAATCAGGTAGTCCCCTGGCCGCAGCCCTGCCTGGGCGGCGGGGCAGCACACGCCCTGTGTGGTATAAATATCGGAGAGCGAGGCCACAATAACCCCATCGGTGAACAGCTTGATGCCAAAGGCCTGTCCCATAGGCACCACGCTTAGGGTGGATAGGTCCTGGGCCTGGGTGTTGGCAGGCGCGGCTTCGCCAAAAGCGGCGGCGGTCTGGGCCCCCTGCTGGTCCTGCCAGGCGGGCTGTGCTGAAACCCAGGCCTCTTTGGGTCCTTCCAGGCCCAAAAGGCTGACGGTGGCCAGCATGCACACCGCCGTAATGCCCACGCTGGCCGAAAAGGTGCGCAGGGCCTTGCAAAAGGCGCTTTTGCTAAAACCAAATTTTTTCATAAAATTCCCCCTTCCCGGGGCTGGCGGGCGCGTATGGCTTTACGCAAAATACAAGCGTTTTGCCCCACGGCGCCTTTGCCGTCAATTTGAAAAGCGCCCGCCAAAAAGGCCGTTGCTTTTCGCCCCGTTTTTTAATCTGCCACCAGGAGAGGAAATTATGATGGAAATTAAAAACGCCCCTGCACAAAGGGTGCAGGGACGAGAATTTTTGGTCTGCCGCAACTACCGGGCAAAGCGGCTGGCAGTTCCGCGGGTCCGGCTATTGCCGGTCTCGCCCGGTAGAAGGGACAGTAAAAGAAAGATGTAAAGAAGTAGCGGCCCCGGTGTGGAGCGCCTTACAGCAAGCTATAGCTTACTCGATAGACAAAATATGAAGGGGTTTCTAAATTTATTCTTTGTTTCTATCGCCTCCTTCGCTTTCGATGGTATTAGTTTACCCCGGAATTATGACGTAGGTTTCACGATATTTTAAAGAAAAACGCTGTATTTTTTGAACGGTTTATGAATGAGTTGGCAAATTTGACGAAAGCTTAGGGGTTATATCATTAACACAGGCAACGCGGCCTGGCTTTTACGATACGTCAGGGGCAAAGCTGCCCGGGGTGGTCCAGTACAGGTCGTGCAGGCCCGTGGTGGTAATGCCCTTGGGGACCTGGAAGAAGTACAGCTGGCCGCAGATGTCCGCCGAATAGCCGCCGCTGCGGTTACACACAAATTCCGCCCAGGCGCTCTCCTCCTCCACCGTCAGCCCGGCAAAGTATGCGCTGAAGGAAGGGCAGTTCAGCTCGTGGAGGTTCACTGCCAGCACGTCATAGTTTTCAAAGGTCTGGGCAGTGACCTCTAAATAGGGGGCCCGCTCCAGGTATAGCACCCGGTTCAGGGATCCCTCCACCTTTAGGGCAAAAAGGCGCTCCTTTAGCGCCTGGTACTCTTCAAAGCTGCCCAGCACCCGCGCCTCTCGGGGGGCCATGGGCATCACACGGTTATAGTCTACCACGCCGTCCTCCCCCGCGTAGCCGGGGTAAAGCTGGTCGTCCATCTCCAGGTAGTAGGAGTAGCACTCCAGGGGCGTGTCCTGGTCCATCCGGGGGTAGGAAAGCTTCTCATACAGGCCAACAGAGAGCAGGCACAGGTCGTGGCGCTGCATGCCCGTATTGCCCCCAAAAATGCCGGTGTGGCGGAAGAAGCCGTACCCCATAACAGCGGCAGCGGCCTCTTGGGCCCAGGGGGCGATGTCACGGGAGACCTCTTCAGGCGGGTACCAGCCGTCCCGGTCTGTGGCCAGCAGGTAGCGGTGGAGCAGCACGGCCATTGCCTCAAAGCTCATGCCCCGGCCGGGGGCAAAGCTGCCGTCGCCCTGGCCCTGTACCAGACCCAGGTCCTTGGCCCAGGCGGCGTAGGGGGCATAGTAGCTGCCTGGGGCCACGTCCGGATAGCCGGTGGGCCGGCCCTGAAAAGCCTCTGTGAGGTCCACGCCCTCCAGCTTTTCGTGGACCCGCCCCAGCAGGGTGACAGCCTGGGCCCGGGTAACGCCCCGCCCGGGGGAGAAGGTGGTGGCCGTGGTACCCCGCATCAGGCCCAGGTCCACGGCCTTGCGGTAGAAGTTCATATAGTCCTCCTCCACTGGCGTCAGGTCCGTAAAGGGCAGCTCCGGCTCATCCTGGGCGGCGGCGGGCAGCGCCAGGGCAGAGCCCATCAACAGGCAAAGGGCCAGCACCAGGGCCAGCCAGCGGGTGTTTTTTTCCATGTTGTACAACCTCCTTGATAGGGTATTCAAGAATATTATACAACCATACAGAAATATTGTCAAGTTTTGGAGAGAGCCAGGGGGGTACCCTACCGCGCATTTTATTTG
>JAAWSH010000210.1 GCA_022801475.1 Acutalibacter sp.
CGGTGGGTTCGTGACGAGAGTTGATGCAAAGCATCAACTCTTTGCCACATGGCGACCCTCGCCCTTTTCAAAGGTTGCGGGGTTTGGAGACTTGACATTGCCAACTCTCCACCGCCGGAGGGGGAAGCTCCCCGGTTTCTTGGCGAAGCCAAGGAATGGGAGCGCCCTGACCCCACCGAACCCAGCCGATTTCATCGGCAGGTGAGACTCCACTCTTTGGTCACAAACTCTTCTTTTGGACGCTCCCCGTGTCCGCTTCCCTATTGAAATACCTCGAAAAACGTGGTATGATAGAATATAATTGCATTTTGTTTAGAAAGGTCGTGTCGCTTATGCCAACCGTCCAAAGCCACGAGGCCCTGGTAGTACTGGATTTCGGCGGACAGTATGCCCAGCTCATCGCCCGCCGGGTCCGTGACCTGAAAGTTTACTGCGAGATCAAGCCCTTTAATACCCCGCCCCAGCAGCTGGCCCGGTACAAGGGCATTATCTTTACCGGCGGCCCAGGCAGCGTCTATGCCCCCCACGCTCCCCTTTGCAGCCCCCAGGTGTTCCAGCTGGGGGTGCCTGTGCTTGGCATCTGTTACGGGACCCAGGTGATGGCCCATGTGCTGGGCGGCAAGGTGGAGCCCACCGGCGCGCCAGAGTTTGGTAAAACCGACACGACGTTTGACGCCTCCTCTCCCCTCTTTACCAATGTGTCAAAAAGCGTCACCTGGATGAGCCACAACGATGCCGTGGCCGGGCTGCCCCAGGGGTTTAGCGCCTGCGCCCATAGCGCTGGGTGCCCGGTAGCGGCCATGGAGAACCGGGAGCAGCGGCTGTATGGGGTGCAGTTCCACCCAGAGGTGGCCCACACAGAGCAGGGAAACCAGATTCTCAAGAACTTTCTATATAATGTATGTCAATGCCAGGGCGACTGGGAAATGGGTTCCTTCGCCCAAGAGACCATTGCGGCTCTTAAAGAGCATATTGGCGGCCGGCGGGTGCTGTGTGGGCTTTCCGGCGGAGTGGACTCCTCTGTGGCAGCCATGCTGGTGCACCGGGCCATTGGCAAGAATTTAACCTGTATCTTTGTGGACCACGGCCTTTTGCGCAAGGGCGAGGGCGACCTGGTGGAGCAGGTCTTTCAAAAAGAATTCGACATGAACATTATCCGGGTCAATGCGGGAGAGCGCTTTTTGGGCAAACTGGCCGGGGTAACCGAGCCGGAGCGCAAGCGGAAGATTATTGGCGAGGAATTTATTCGAGTGTTTGAGGCCGAGGCAGCTAAACTGGGCCAGATGGAGCTGTTGTGCCAGGGCACCATTTACCCCGACGTGGTAGAGAGCGGAACAGGACAGGCTGCTGTGATCAAGTCTCACCATAATGTAGGCGGTCTGCCGGAAGATATTGGCTTTGAGGGCTTGGTAGAGCCCCTGCGGGACCTGTTCAAGGACGAGGTGCGGCGCGTGGGCCTGGAGCTGGGCATCCCAGAAGCGCTGGTATGGCGCCAGCCTTTCCCTGGACCAGGGCTGGCGGTGCGGATCATTGGCGAAGTGACTCCAGAACGGGTGCGGCTGCTGCAAGAGGCTGATGCCATCTTCCGGGAGGAAGTGGCAAATAGTGGCCTGGAGCGGGAGATTGGCCAGTACTTTGCAGTGCTCACCGGCACGAAGAGTGTGGGCGTAATGGGCGACGGCCGCAGCTATGGGGAGACCATTGCCCTGCGGGCAGTGAATACCACTGACTTTATGACAGCAGACTGGGTACATCTGCCCTATGAGCTTTTGGGTAAGGCATCCAATCGGATTGTAAACGAGGTGCCAGGGATTACGCGTGTGGTTTATGATGTGACCAGTAAGCCGCCGGCGACGATTGAGTGGGAGTGATTTCAGAGGCCCGGAAAAGCCTGATATGACTGGGTTTTTGAGAGGTTAAGACCCTCTGTGGCAACGATTTGGCAACATTTTTTCATTATTCATAAAAAGAGAGCTAACTGATTTTGATTAGTCAGTTAGCTCTCTTTTTATTTTGGTTCCTATATGATTTTAGCCGTTTAGTTTTTTCTCAAGCTTTTGAAGCCTTGCAGGGTATCCCCCTTTAGTTGAATCGGTTAATCCATATTTTATTGCCAAATTGCAAATTTCAATAGCCTCTTTATACTGCCCGGCTTTTTCGTAAAGAATTGCAAGCCGCTGAAAAGTTGTGATTCGTGGAATACAACCGAACTCTTTTTGCATTGGCTTTACATATTTAGGGAACATCTGGATATCTTTCAAGCAAAATTCGGTTGTTAAATCAATCGCATCTGGTCTGCAATCTCTCTGCTTGTAATAACATTCGGCGGCTTCTTGCCAAAAATAGTGAGCGTCCAGAAGCTCCGCTTCGCTAACTGCTAAGTCTTTACCTGCACTAATTATTTTATCGGCAAGAGAGTAGTTCTTCTCAGAAACTGCCCAGCCAATCATTGCGGAAAAGTACTTCAGTTTTGTGCTGGAAGAATAAGATACATCACCTTTTATAGGAGAAGAACCCGGAGTTGCACCAAGCCCACCTTGATGATATCTGGTAAGAGCATCTTGCTCTTGAGGTGTGCATGATAGCCAAAAAGATTCCAAGCCCAAATAACCGATGATGCCTTTAATTTTAGGTTTTTGAGAAAATAGGGACTTAAACATACAATGTCACCTCTAACTTCAAGTGAAATCCAAATTTTTCTTTTCTTACGCAACAAACGGCCTCTCCCGTGGCCTACAAGTAAGAGGGTCAAAAGAGGTCCTGGGGCGGCACCTTCACATAGTTCTGGGTCTTATCAAACTCCGGGTAATGGTAGCGCCACTTGTCGTAATCCTCTTTGGAGATTTCGCCCGCCTCCAGCATGGCTGCGGCCTGTTGCCAGGAACAGAGCATCTCATGCAGCCGGGCGGCATCCTTGTTCTTCCGCACATCCACCTTCAGGCAGACTTCTCCATCCGTTTCGCTGATTTTGAGCCCGTAGTTGTCCTCCAGGGTAAACAAGGTGTGCATCAGCCCCACATAGGAGTCTATATCCGGGACAGAGAGCGCATGGGGCGAGACATCCAGTACCTGGGCTAGGGCAGCAGCAAGGTCTGCCTTAGGGGTTCTTGATCCTGTTTCATACTGAGCAAGGCGCACATCAGCGGACTTCTCCGGGAAGCCCAGCGCCATGCCAAGATATTTCTGTGTCATCCCCCGCAGGAGACGGAAAAAGTGAATCCGTTCGCCAATCGCCATATCATCAACTCCAATCGTTGGTTGTCTTTAGAAAAAGCGTAGCAGAAAT
>JAAWSH010000268.1 GCA_022801475.1 Acutalibacter sp.
AAGGAGGAATTTTTGTTGAAGAAAAAAATATTTTTTCTGCTGATTTCTGTCTTATCAGTAGCCCTGGTCTTGTCTGCCTGCGGCGGCAAGGGAGAAACCAAAGCTGCCAAGGTACTGAATACCCAGGATGATCTGGTAGCCATGGACCAGCTGAAGCCAGTGAAGAACAGCCAGAAAATTGGCTATCAGCTGGAAATGCCTGAAAAAGGGGAAGAAATTGCCGTGGTCACCATGAAAACCGGCGAGGTGATGAAGATTCGCTTTTTCCCTGATCAAGCCCCTAAAGCAGTGTATAACTTCAAGCTTCATGCAATGAATGGATACTATGACGGCCTAACGTTCCACCGGGTTATTGAGAACTTTATGCTTCAGGGGGGCAGCCCAGATGGTACTGGTACCGACGGTGAAAGCGTGTGGGGTCAAAACTTTGAGGATGAGTTTGCAGAGAATCTAATTAATTTGGATGGCGCTCTATCCATGGCCAACGCTGGCCCTGCTACCAATGGCAGCCAGTTCTTTATTAATTGTACCAATACCCCAACGGCGGACAGTACCTGGTCCTATTATGAGGACATGTTCCAGCAGTATCAGGACCTTAGCGACGAGGAAAAGGCCACTGTGGACGCCAACCAGAGTATTAAAGTAATGGACATGGACAAGGTAAGCGACGACTATAAGAACCTATATAACACCCATGGGGGCAATGTACATTTGGACGGTTCCTATGGCACCAATGGCCGGGGACACACGGTATTTGGACAGGTGTTTGAGGGAATGGACAATGTGTACAAGCTTTCACAGGTAGAAACCGACCCCAATAATAATAAGCCGGTGGAAGATATAGTGATTGAAAAGGTAGAGATTGTCGTCTACGAATAATGAGCCATAGGATCTATATAAAAAGACCCGCCATTCACGGCGGGTCTTTTTATTAGTGCGGACAGTTAGATTATAGATGCAAATTATGCTTACAACAGAGTTTCCAGATTTTCTTTTATGGCCAACAGGAACTCTTCTGTATTCACCCGGTGAATATCCGGTAGGGTAGACATAGAGGCTAGGTCTCCGGTCATAACACCGCTTTCAATGGTATCAATGGTGGCTTTTTCCAGCTTATGGGCAAATTCCACCAGGCGGGTGTTGCCGTCTAGCTGGCCACGCTTAGCCAATGCGCCGGTCCAGGCAAAGAGAGTCGCCACCGAGTTGGTGGAGGTGGGCTCTCCCTTTAGGTGCTTATAATAATGGCGGGTTACAGTACCATGGGCGGCCTCATACTCGCAAGTGCCATCTGGGGCCACCAGTACCGAAGTCATCATACCCAGGCTGCCAAAGGCTGTGGCCACCATATCGCTCATTACATCGCCGTCATAGTTCTTACAGGCCCAAATAAATCCACCCTCGCTGCGAACCACTCGGGCCACAGCATCGTCGATAAGGGTGTAGAAGTACTCAATGCCAGCCTGGGCGAACTTACTTGCATATTCCCCGTCATAAATTTCTTGGAAAATATCCTTAAACCGGTGGTCGTATTTCTTGGAAATGGTATCCTTAGTGGAAAACCACAGGTCCTGCCGGGTGTCTAAGGCGAAGTTAAAGCAGGAGCGGGCAAAGCTCTCAATACTTTTGTCAACATTGAACTGTCCCTGAAATACCCCGGGCCCGTTGTCGAACTGGTGCACAAGAAGTTTCTGTTGATTGCCTTCGGCGTCGGTCACCAGCAGCTCGGCCTTCGCCCCTGCGGGCACAGTGGTTTCCGTATTCTTATAAATGTCGCCAAAGGCGTGGCGTGCAATGGTAATGGGCTTATGCCAGCTGGGAATGTAGGGGGTGATTCCCTTGACCAGGATAGGAGCGCGAAATACAGTACCGTCCAAAATGGCGCGAATGGTGCCGTTGGGAGACTTCCACATTTCTTTTAGGTTGTACTCCTTCACCCTGGCGGCATTGGGCGTAATGGTAGCGCACTTTACCGCCACACCGTACTTTTTGGTGGCATTGGCCGAGTCTATGGTGACCTGGTCGTTGGTCCTGTCCCGATTAGGCAGGCCCAGATCATAATATTCCAGATTTAGGTTGATGTAGGGAGCCAGCAATTGATCTTTGATCATCTGCCAGATTACCCGGGTCATCTCGTCGCCGTCCATTTCCACCAGAGGCGTTTTCATGGAGATTTTGTCGAAATTCATAAGACTCTCCTTTTCTATTTGCATATTTTTTGGTGAGTAGGAGCAGAGGGGCTGTTTGCACATTATTTACTTTCTTGTTTGGTATAGTTTAACAGGCCGCCTGCCAAGACCATCTCTCGCTGGCGCTGGGTTAGCACAGCCTTTAGCTTGAACTGCAAATTCTTTGTCTCATTGATAAGGGTTACCTGGCCGCCCTGTGCAATCTCCTTTTGCACCTGGGGCAAAGTCAATTGATCCATTTGGTCAATACGGTCATAGTCCGCTTCGTCGATAAATTCCAGGGGAATGATGCCTGTATTGGCCAAATTAGCTGCGTGAATGCGGGCATAGCTTTTGGCTATCACGGCCTTGACCCCCAGGAACAGGGGCACCAGCGCCGCATGCTCCCGGGAAGAACCCTGTCCATAGTTGTGCCCGGCAATCACTATGCCGCCGTCCGCTTCTTTGCAGCGGTTAGAAAACTCTTTGTCACACACTGCGAAACAGAATTGTGACAGATAGGGAACATTAGAGCGGTAGGGCAGAATTTTAGCTCCTGCGGGCATAATGTGGTCTGTTGTGATATTGTCTCCCACTTTTAGCACAGCCTTGCGGGTAAAGCCCTCCTCCAGAGGGCCGGCAATGGGCAAAGGCTTGATATTGGGGCCGCGCTGGACCTCCACGGTCTCCATGAGAGCCTCCTCAATGGGGGGAACAATGAGATTATCGTTGATGAGGAAGTGTTCTGGTATAGTGATTTCTACCGGAGTTTCCATGGTTCTGGGATCAGTAAAGATTCCAGTAATGGCTGAGACAGCGGCCACTTCCGGGCTGACCAGGTATACCTTTGCGTCAGCCGTGCCGGAGCGCCCCTCAAAATTCCGGTTAAAGGTGCGCAGAGAAACGCCGGCGGAGTTGGGAGACTGTCCCATGCCGATGCAGGGCCCGCAGGCACACTCTAAAATGCGGGCTCCAGCTGAGATAATGTCGGCCAAAGCCCCGTTGGCGGCCAACATATTGTACACTTGCTTACTGCCGCAGCCTACGGTTAGACTTACATCAGGGTGGACAGTTTTGCCTTTAAGAATAGCGGCTACCCGCATCATGTCCAG
>JAAWSH010000211.1 GCA_022801475.1 Acutalibacter sp.
AGGTTGCCCATAGCCCGGTGGATATACCCCCGGGTCTCCTGATCCTCGATCTCATCGTACTGTTTGATAAAGGAAGCCGCCTCGCCAAACAGGCTAGACATCTTCCACTTGTACCGGCTCTGTCCGGCGTGGCGCACGAGATCTTCCATGTAAAATAGAGCCATGGCTCCGTTGTATAAGGCCTTAATCAACATATCCCGCTTATTCCAGCGGCGGGCGTAGACAATCAGGGCGTTGTACAGGTAATAGTTCAGCACTACGTCCAACTGTGTGGCCCCAGAGAGTAGCTGGCCCGCAAACTCCTCCAGGTTCTCAACATCCTCTTCGCTGGCAGAAACGATATTGTCCAATACAGGAAAAAGCTCCTCCCGCAGCAGGACGGTATTTTCCACAGCCAAAACCCGGGCCTGCTCCCAGCACCGGCGTCGCTCCTTTGCAAAGGCGGGAACATCCTGAGGAATCTCCTGGGGGGGCGCGGTAAGCAGGAAAATTTCCTTTAAATTCGCAATGTATCTCTCCTGGTATTCTTTCATGATGTGGTCCCTCTTAGCAGTGCTTCTATGGTGGAGAATACCTTATCCATGTCCAGGGGCTTTGATATATGGGCGTTCATTCCAGCATCTAAAGAGTTCTTCATGTCCTCCACAAAGGCATTGGCGGTCATGGCGATAATGGGGATGGACCCCGCGTCGGGCCGGTCCAGCAGACGGATGTTCCGGGTGGCGTCCAGGCCGTTCATTTTGGGCATCTGCACGTCCATTAAAATCACTTGGTAATACTGGGGGGCAGATTCCTGGAACATGGTCAATGCCTCCAGACCGTCCGTCGCACATTCGATGATAGCGCCGGATTCTTCCAGCAGTTCCTGGGCAATTTCCCGGTTCAGCTCGTTGTCTTCGGCCAGCAGTAGCCGGCAGCCGGTAAGACTGCCCTGAGAAGAATGGACCTCCGGCACGGTGGGATCATTGGTGTTTCCACGACTGAAAAGCCCTGCTGCCAGCCGGCTTTTAAACAGAGGAAGGGGAATGAAGCTGTCAATCCCAGAGCGGGTGAATATGTATTCGATCTGGCTCCAGTCATTGTCTGTCAGCAGTAACATAGGCTTGTCGCCCAGACGGCGCCGGATGTCTGGCAGCAGCAAGGTCATTTCGGCTCCCTCTATTTTTTCCACGGTGAGAAAAGCATAATATTCCTCTCCGGAAAGGTCTGTGTCGTTAATAAAGTCCATTACTTCGCCCGCGCTTTGGGCCCAATCAGTCTCTATATGCAGCTGTGTCAACATGGCAATAGCCTGCCGGGCTCGTTTTTCTTCAGGGTCTAAAAGAAGTACCCGCTGGCCTGCCAGCTCGTCATAAACAGCGTCTCCTGTGGGGGAAAAGGGAATCTCCACAGAAAAACAGCTGCCTTTGCCAGTCTCGCTTTCCACCTGAATGGAGCCGTTCATCAGCTCCACCAGGTTCTTGGTAATAGCCATGCCCAACCCGGTACCCTGAATCTTGTTGACAGAATTTTTTTCTTCCCGCTCAAAAGGGGAGAAAACTTTTGTTAAAAATTCCCGGCTCATGCCAATGCCGTTGTCTTTCACCCGCATGGTCATCAGCATCTGGCCGGAGTCTTTGGGCTCAACGGCAAAATAGAAGTCCACCCAGCCTCCGGCGGGGGTGTACTTAATGGCGTTAGAGAGAAGGTTTAGGCACACCTGCTTGAGGCGCACTGCATCCAGCATGAGATTTTCGGCGTAAACAGGGCCCATTTCCAGGGAAAACTTTAGCTGGCCCGCATCCGCCTGGGGCCGGGCCACAATGAGGATTTCATGCAGCAGGTCCGCCACATTGGTTTTTTCTGCCTGTAGGCTGATTCGGCCGCTCTCAATGCGAGACATGTCTAGTACTTCGTTCAGCAGAGACATCATGTGGCCAGAGGCCACTTTAATCTTTTCCAGGCATTCCTGAATTTTTAGGGGGGAATTATTGTGGTTTAGAGCTATTTCGGTAAGCCCCACAATGGCCCCCATGGGGGTACGGATGTCGTGGGACATTTCTGAGAGAAAGTTGGTCTTGGCCTTGCTGGCCATAATGGCCTCGTCCAGGGCGTTTTGGGTGCGGTTATAGTAGCCGGTGACCTGGTGCAGCAGACACACAGCATATTCTTCATAGGCCATCAGTACAGCGGAGTAGACCTCCTGACCCAAGCGGCAGAAAAAGGGAGGGTCGCTACGGCCCAAAAGAGCGTCCTGCAAATGGCGGGCATCGTTGGGGGGCAGGGCGGCAAAAAGGTCTCCACCACAAAGAGCGGAAGCAAGGCTGTTGCAATAAACAGAGCAGATGCTGCCAGCGGGAAAGACCAGCACCGGCAAACCTACTTTTTCCCAAATATTTGCAAGTTCCCGATTTTCCATAAATCGTTCATCCTTTCCCTTGGGCAGAAATGAGAGATCAACCAATAGACTAGGGCTTGTTTGAAAATAGAGAGAAAGTTGAATTTTTGACCAGGTGAGGTCAATTTTAAGGAAAATACCGCAAGTCAACCTAGCGGTTGACGAGGATCGCAGAAAGCGGCCTCTTCTGGGCAAAAAGACAGCCTTTTCGATTTTTCAAACAAAGCCTAACGTAACGATATAATAGACGGCGCCTGCAAAGGATGCTTTCCCAGCAGAAGAGGAAATAAGCCTATGCTAAAAAACAGCCGGTGTGGCCCACAGTAATAGGGCATAATAGCAAGCGCTACTATGCCCTATTATACTACCCAAGACAGATATTTACAATGGCTTTTCTGAATATTATATTATCCCTTTCGCCTTTGGAACAGCCCTTTGACCAGCCATACGGCTGGATTATACCGAAGAAAAAGGCCCATGTACCAGGCCGCACCCAAAAGCGACCCCCCACATCCCTGGGTCAATTCCATAGCGGAGATTATTTTAGCGCCGTCTTTATAAGTAAACCCCAGCATTACCCTCCGGTTGAACTTCCACTGGGCCAGCCGCCGACGTTCCCTTCTGCTTTTTATGCCGCAGATACCGGCTAGCTCTTCCACCATCCGCTCATAATGGGCATATTTTTCGTAAGTCTGCTCCTGGCTTAGAGAAGCGCGGGAATGACTGCCCGGCCGCACGCACACACCGTATAGACGCTGGGGAAGAGTATGACAGCTGTGGCTATACAGATAGGGGAGCAGCATTTGAAAGTTTTGCCCCACTGGATACACGGGAATGTGTCCCTGAGGGTACACCTGGAAAAAGTTCTCTGTGCGCAGCATATAGCAGCCACAGCA
>JAAWSH010000212.1 GCA_022801475.1 Acutalibacter sp.
GCGTGACGCTGCACCCAATGTCGCGGTGGCGTTCGCTCCGGCTCACTCGCCGCTGTAAACTGCCAGCCCAGCCAGCGCGGTTTTTTAGGTGCTTCCGGCGCGACTCCTTCTTTTTTGCTTTAGCCAATACGGGCCCCCTCCCTTTGGCCCCGGCAGCGTCACACTGCCATTGCTGTGTTGCGTGTTGTGTTGTGTTACGGTGTTTTATAAAGTCGTGTACAAAGTGTATATTGTTATAACTATAGGTAAAAGCCGCAACACACCGCAACGCGCAACACAGCAACGTGACGTTGCATCCAATGTCGCGGAGGTCTCGTCTGCCGATGAAATCGGCTGGACTCGGTCGGGTCAGAACGGTCGCCACTGGCGACCTTCCCCGGGCAAAGCTACGCCCTCCCTGGGTGGTAACCGTTAGCATAGCCAGCGCGTTCCTCTGGGCGCTTCCGGCGATGTGTGGCCTCTACCCGCGCTGGCTAAGCTGGCGGTTCGCACTGGCGAGTGAGCCTAAGCGAACGCCTCCGCGACGTTAGTCCAGCGCTTGTGCTGGCGCGGACAGGGGCCGATGGAGTGGGGCCCGTATTGGCTAAAGAGAGATATAAAGAGAGCCCACCCCGGAAGCGCCCAGAGGAACGCGCTGGCTATGCTAACGGTTTACACCGGGGAGGGCGCAGCTTTGCCCGATTCCGCGACTAACGGTGCAGCGCTTGCGCTGCTTTTTTATGCCAAGTGCTCCTTTAGCCACTGGGCGGAGCGGCGCAGGCATTCCAGCATGGGGTCCGCGCCATAGTGCTCCGCTGTATAGATGCCCTGGTAACCGTCCGCCTTCAGCAGGTCCAAAATTTCCGGAATGCGGATGCTCCCCGCCCCCACTGGGCAGGGGTACAGGTCCACGCCGTCTACCGCGTGCAGAATGTCCTGGCCGAACTGCGGGGCCAGTGCCCGGTCCTTTAAGTGCACGTGGGCAATGTGCCTCCGCAGGGCCTGGTAGGCGGAAAGCTCGTCCTCGGCCATAAAACGGAAGTTCCCGGTGTCAAAGGTGGCGGTCAGGCTGGGGCAGGCCTCTATAAACCGCAGCATGCCCCCACTGGTGGAAAAAGGCGCGGCAAGGCCGTCAAAGTCCTCCATGGTCATGCCCAGGCCCGCCTGGGCGGCCAGCTCTTCCAGCCGCTTTACGCCATCAATCATGGCCAGGGTTTGGGTCTCGGGGTCTCCCTGGTCCTCCTGGATGAAGCCCGGGATAACCAGCAGGGTGGGCACGTCCAGCTCTTTGGCCACGTCGATCACCGGCCGGGCCTGTTTCTCCACGTCCGGGTCCACCCCGAAGTTGAAAAAGGCAGGCATAGCGGAAATGCCAAGCCCCGCGGCGGAGAGCTCTCGGCCCGCCTCCCGCACCCGGCCCTGGACATTGGTAAAGGAGGTCTCCAGCAGGGTAAAGCCCATGGCCCGGGTTTCGGCCAGGGCCTCTGCCATAGAAATCTTCTCCTGGCGGGCGGCGTCTAAAACGTGGTCGTAAAAGGTAGCGGTGACAGACATTGTAATGTACCTCATTTCATGATAATATGGGGATTTCCCAAAATATGGCCCAAAGGCCTGCGGGCCCTTATTTTTAGTATAGCAATTTATGAGACAAACCGCAAGGGCTATTTTTGGGGGATGCGGCCTGTACACATCCCCAACGTTAGCCTCTTGATTTTTCCCAAAAACCGGATATAATGAAAAGTATATCAATTCTATAGGAGGTTCTTTTATGAATCAAACCATCACCGCCGAAAACGCCCCCGCCGCTGTGGGGCCCTACTGCCACGCCAAGCTCTGTGGCAACACCCTGTATACTTCCGGCCAGCTGGGGCTGGTTCCTGCCACCGGCCAGCTGCCCCAGGGCGTAGAGGCCCAGGCCACCCAGGCCTTGGACAACCTGCAAGCCGTGCTGGCCGCCGCGGGCATGGGTCTGGCCGATGTGGTAAAGACCACGGTGTTTTTGGCGGATATGAACGACTTTGCCGCCATTAACGGCATTTACGCCCAGTATTTTACCGGCGAGGCCCCGGCCCGCTCCTGTGTGCAGGTGGCGGCCCTGCCCAAGGGCGCCCTGTTCGAGATTGAGGCCATTGCCGTAAAGTAAGGAATGCCGCCCGCCGCCCAGCCTGGGTTTCTTCAGGCCTGCGGCGGCTTTTTTTACCCTGCGGGCCCCGTTTGCCGGAGCCTGGGGGATTGGCAGGGAAAAGGCGTCTTTCACAAAGATGGAAAGACGCCTTTTCTGATTTTCTATTAATAGGCACGCGCTGCCCTTACCGGCAGCCTGGCCTTAGCCAATGGGCTCAAAGTCCGCCGCTCCGTGCGGGCATGGCCCAAAGGCCCGGTAAAAATGCCCAGTGAACCCCAAAGGCCAGCCTTAGCCAATGGGTTCAAAGTCCGCCGCGCCATGCTTGCATAGCGGGCACACAAAGTCCTCGGGCAGCTCGTCGCCCTCGTAAACATACCCGCACACTTTGCACACCCAGCCCTTCTTGCCCTCGGTCTGGGGCTTGGGCTTTACGTGGTTTTGGTAATAGGTGTAGGTCATGGTCTCCACGTTAGAGAGCACCCGGGCCTCGGTAACGCTGCAAATAAACATGCCGTGGGTGTCCAGGTCCACATACTGCTCTACCTTGAGGGACATAAAGGAGTTGATATACTGGGACAAAAACACCAGGCCGTTGTCAGACCGCAGCACCTGCTGGCCCGCAAACTTGTCCGCAGTACGGCCGCTTTGGAAGCCGAAATTCTCAAACACCGAGAAGGGCGCGTCCTGGGAGAGACAGTTGATGTTCATTTTGCCGGTCTGCTGAATGATGTGGTGGGAGTAGTTGTCCTTATTAATCGCCACAGCAATACGGTTGGGGGTGTTGGTCACCTGGGTCACAGTGTTGACAATGAGGCCGTTGTCCTTCTTTCCGTCGTTGCTGGTCACCACATACAGGCCGTAGCCAATATTAAACAGGGCGGTCAGGTCGTTTTTGTTGGCTGTGTCGTCCATGCGGGCCAGGTAGTCCTGGCAAAGGGTATTGGCCAGGGCCTCCAGCTTTTCGCCGCTCTCCGCGTTCAGGGCCGAACGAATGGTAACCGTGGGCTCGGCGATGGTCAGCTTCTTGCTGTTTTCCAGCATTTTCTTCATCACCCGGGCGGCCATAGGGGCCCAGCTGCCGTTTTCAATCATGCCCACCGTGCGGTTCTGGAAGTTCCGCTCGGT
>JAAWSH010000213.1 GCA_022801475.1 Acutalibacter sp.
AAATATCTAAAAGGAAGGAGGTTGAATTTTTCCGTGTTCCTGTAAACTTAAAAATTAAGAAAGGTGATTTTTTATGAAGAAAGTCTTTTCTGCCCTGTGTATAGTTTTTTTTGCGGCTACACTGACTGTTTCAGCCTCTGCGGCGGATCATGACCATCTACCGCTTCCAGAAGTCAATCTGCCGGCGGAAGTTGCTATCGCCCAGGATCCGGAAGCCGCCCTTACTAAACTATTTGCTTCTGAGCAGCTGGAAGAACTTGTGCGCCAAGCCTACCTTGACGCTGGCTACACAGAAGCTCCCGCTAATCAGAACATCAAAGCGCAAGCTGATTTCCCCGATGAGCTTGCGGAATTGGCTTACTCTGACCTGGAACAGGCAGATGAAGAGACAAAGGCTGAAATTTTACAGGCTCGTAGGCAAATCATTTACAGCTACGACTGGTGTGCGGATGGCGGTCTTATGGTTGTACGAAATGGAAACGAATTTACCATTCCACCTCTTTTCAGCGAACTTTTTCCAGACTGGGATGTGCCCGTGGAAGAGCCTGACACGTGCCTTGCCGATACAAAATGATGAAATAGCACCTCAGGACGATGCGTCTATTTCAAGCGGCACTATATACATTTTTAATAGCGGTTATTACATTCCCGCCAATAACCCTAACAAGATTGCACCTAACTTTTTTACCACTGACACGATAAAGGGCTCATTCATTAATGCTTTTTCTACTTGGGCAAGTACGATTCCCGCAAATATGGCTCACTATAATATCGGATTTACCGATCCCTTAACAAATACTTCCCTGGGCAGCGCAAGAAACCGTCCAGCAGGAACTGACGGAGCCATTACTTATTATGCCAATCCCTATAAATTAAGCCGGATCTCCACTCGGGCTAGTACCAACTCCAATCCCGGTATGGCCCATATGATTGTTTCGCGCCGGCTTATTGCCTCCTAATTCCTGAAATGCTCTTTGGAAGGACCCGCCTCCCCCGGCGGGCCCTTTTCTATTTGAAAACATTTTTCAAAAACAATGCCCCCGCTCTTGCAAAATCCCCCCGCTTGCGGTATGATAGGTTCTATCAATTATACTGTAGATTGGGTGGTATCATGTTCTATTTGGTTCTGGTTCTTCTGGCGCTGCTGGCCCTTTGGCTTTGGCTCATCGCCCCCCAGCTGCGGGGCCGGCCTAGCTTTGCCCCGTTTCACCGGTTCGACTACGCCCATCGAGGCCTGCACAACATTGAGAACAGCGTGCCCGAAAACTCTATGAAGGGCTTTTTGCTGGCCGAACTGGCCGGCTTTGGCATGGAGTTCGACCTGCAACTCACCCAGGACAACCAAGTTGTGGTACACCACGACCCCACCCTAAAGCGCAGCTGTGGCACTCCTGTAGCCATTGCGGACCTTACCTGGGACCAGTTGAAGCAGTACCGGCTCTTCGGCACCCAGGAACCTATCCCTCTGTTTCGGGAGGTACTGGCGGGGCTTTCAGGCCAAACGCCGTTGATTATCGAGCTAAAGGGCTACAACAATCCCGCCCGGCTCTGCTCTTTGGTCATGAAAGAGCTGGAGGGCTACCAGGGCCTGTACTGTATCGAGTCTTTCGACCCCCGCATTGTGCGGTGGTTCCGGGTAAACCGTCCAGATGTGGTCCGGGGACAGCTGATGGGCCGCTTCCGCAAAGGGGATGACGGCATGACCGCCGCCCAGGCCTTTTTCGGCCGCAACCTAATGACCAACTGGTACACCCGCCCCAACTTTGAGGCCTACGACCTGCACAACCGGGACATCCCCGCCATACGGGCTGTGCGGGGGGTATTCCGGATGCAGGAGGTCAGCTGGACCATCCGCACCGAAGAGGAGTACCGGCAGATGAAGGCTTTGGGCAACCTGTGCATCTTCGAGCACATCCTGCCCGCGGGCGTAGAAGGACCCCAGCCTAAAACCTACCAGGAGCTGCTGGACGCGGCAGTGTGCGTGATCGCAAAAAAGACCAACACGGCGAAATGACCCGCGCTGTTAAGGCAATGCCGCACAAAGATTGCGCGTAAGTGCGCAGCCAATTTTTTCGTCAAAGGTATACAAGAGTTGGCGAAGCCAACTCTTTGGCAAGCGAAAGCTATGCGATATGATGGAAAAAGTGCAGGCAAATCCCGTGCAAAGTCTTTGTGCGGGATTGCCTTGAATCTCCCCGGCGGATGTTGGGGAGATTTTTTTACACCCTAATATGCTCATAGAAATCATATCGCGCCAACCAATTATAAAGGAAATATTGACAAATTCTTCCAAAGATACTACAATATACAGTGGCAGTTTTAACGAGCGGGCTTGTCCCGCTCCCCAAACAAAAATATAATTGAGAGGATGATGAAACATCATGAAAAAACTGCTTGCCCTGCTTCTTGCGGCCATTATGGTCCTGTCCGTATGTCCTCTGGCTTTTGCCGAGGATGCCCCCGACGACGGCGCGCCCGCGCCCGGTTCACCGCCCACCCTGGCCGAGCAGCAAAAAGCCGCCGAGCTGCTGGCCTTTAACAACCTGATGAACGGCACCGGCCATGATGAGGATGGCAAGCCCATCTTTAACCTGGAAGCGCCCTTAAGCCGCGTAGACGCCACCGTGATGCTGGTGCGCCTGCTGGGCAAAGTGAATGAGGCCGACACCTTTACTGGCACGGCCCCCTTCACCGACGAGATTCCCAACTACGGAAAAAAGGCCGTGGCCTACGCCTATGACCAGAAGCTGGTCAAGGGCGTTTCCGCCACCCGCTTTGACGCCAAGTCCCTGGTCACCCCCGCCCAGTTCTGCACTATGGTGTTGCGGGCCATGGGCTACAAGGACGGCGAGGACTTTAACTGGCGCACCGCCTGGAAAAAGACCGACGAGCTGGGCATTAGCAAGGGCATCAACGAAACCGCCAGCACCTTTACCCGGGGCTACATGGCCGTCATCTCTGTAGCCGCGCTGGAGACCCCCGTAAAGGACAGTGAGCAGACCCTGTCCCAGGTTGCGGGCATTATTCTGCGTGAGCCCGAGCCCACCGAAGAGCCTACATCCACACCCGAACCCACCGCTACACCGGGTCCTTCTGAAGAGCCCACTGAGACTCCCGAGCCTTCCGAGACTCCCGAGCCTTCCGAGACTCCCGAGCCTTCCGAGACTCCCGA
>JAAWSH010000214.1 GCA_022801475.1 Acutalibacter sp.
AGCACCTGGCTGTGGATGCTGCGCTTTACCTCCTGGTGGCTCATGCCCACCTTTTGCATAATGTCAAAGCGGCGCGCGTCCTCATAGCCCTCGGACACCTGTTTGTAGTAGATGATCAGCACCGTGCCCATCAGGAACACCGCCCCCATGAACAGCCCCAGGAAGAACAGCCCACCGTACAGCTCCATGGCGTCGGTCAGGTCGCTGGCCTTGGTGCTGAAGCCTACTCTCTCGTAGCTGCCACCGTTTTGGCTGATGGCAAGCCAGTTCTGCTCCGCTTCATCCCAGTAGAGGTCGGAGAACCGCTGTACAGCCTGGGGGCTGTTGTCCGAGAGGTCGATGCGGTACACCGTGTCGTGCATCAGCTGAACGTCATTTACTTTAAAGCAACCGTCCGAGAACCGGGAGTCGTCCAGCACCAGGGCGTAGTCGTTGTAGCCCAGCCAGGTGGTGCTTTTAGGAGAGGCCACCCCCTGGGCAAAGTCCACCTTGCGCACCTGGAAGGTCTCGTCAAAGACGGTGAGCTCGCCGTGCTCTATGGTACCCGCCTCTATGGTACCCGCCGGGTCATACAGCAGGGCCTCACCGGGGGCCAGGGTCTCGTGGGTATTATTGTAGCGGTTGTAATCCGACAGGGTGTACACCTCCAGCATATAGTACTGGTTGCTGACCGTGCCGTCGTTGTTATAAAAGACGTTGCCCTCCCGGCTGCCGGCAAAGGACCAGAACTTCCGGTCCATGCTATAGGTGATGGTCTGACCCTGCCGGGCGCAGAGTTCCTCCGTCAGGTCCTTCAGGGCCTCCAGGGCCTGGTCGTTAGCCCCGTACATTTCAAAGTTGACGTCATTGGGGTTGCGGGCAGACACGATATCCTCCACCCCTGTGTACAGGGAAAAGGTGGTGGAAACCGTTACCAGCAGGCAGGTGAACAAAATGCAGATGGAGGCCAGCCCTGCGGCGTTCTGCTTCATGCGGTATAACATGCCGGAAACTGTGGTGAAATGTTTGGTCTGATAGTAGAAGCCCTTGTTCTTTTTCAGCAGCTTTAAAAGAGCGGTAATGCCCGCGATGAACAGCAGGTAGGTGCCCAGGATGACCAGCACCACTGCCACAAAGAACAGCACCAGGGCCATCACCGGGTCCTCAATGGTCAGGGCCAGGTAGTAGCCGGTCCCCAGCAGGGCCGCCCCCAGCAGGGCCAAAAACCACCGGGCCTTGGGCTCCTTCTCCCCCACAGAGCTGCTGTGAAGCAGCTCAATGGGCTTACTAAGCCGCACCTGTAGGATGTTGTACAGGGCGGTTACCAGGTAGATGGCCCCAAAGAGCAGCACCGTGCTAACAATGGCCCCGGCGGGAATGAGGAAGGGGATGGGGCTGGCGGCGGCCATCAGATGATCCAGGATCAGGAAGAACAGCTTGGAAAACGCAATCCCCAGCCCCAGGCCCAAGGCCAAAGAGATGAGAAAGGTGATCATAGTTTCGGTGAGGATGACCATGCCGATATGGCGTTTTTCCATGCCCAGGATGTTGTACAGGCCCAACTCCCGCTTCCGGCGTTTCATCAAAAAGCTATTCGTATAGAAGATAAAGATGGCCGCGAAAATGCCGATCACGATTACGCCAAAGCCCATGGTGGCCGCCACGGTGCGGGCGCCGAGCATCTCAGCGGCGTCGCATCCCATTTTGATGGCGTAGATCATATAGTACATCATAATAATGCCCGCGCCCGAGAGCATATAGGGCACAGTGACCCGGTAGTTTTTCCGCACATTCTGCCAGGCCAGCCGGGGATATAGCTTAAGCATTTTCATCCTCCCCTTCTCCAGAGGTGGCCAGTACTGTCAGCGTATCCGAGATACTCTGGTACATCTGGTCGTCGGTGTGCTCTCCTCTATACAGCTGGTGGAACACCTGGCCGTCCTTGATGAACAGCACCCGCCCGGCCCGGCTGGCGGCCTGGATGGAGTGGGTGACCATGAGGATGGTCTGGCCAGCGCGGTTGATCTTTGTGAAGATGTCCATAATCTGGGCCGCCGAGCGGGAATCCAGGGCCCCGGTGGGCTCGTCGGCCAAAATCAGTTGGGGCTGGGTGATAATGGCCCGGGCAATGGCAGTGCGCTGCTTTTGTCCGCCAGAAATCTCGTAGGGGAATTTTTCCAGCAGGTCATCAATGCCCAGGCTGCGGGCAATGGGCTCCAGCCGCTGGCGCATCTCCGGGTGCTTTTTGCCAGCCAGCACCAGGGGCAGGAAGATGTTGTCCTGTACAGAGAAGGTGTCCAGCAGGTTAAAGTCCTGAAATACAAAGCCCAGGTTGTCCCGGCGAAAGGCGGATATTTCCTTTTCCGGCAGGCTGACAATGTCCCGCATGTTTAGGAATACCTTGCCGGAGGTGGGCTTATCCAGGGCGGCCAGGATATTCAAAAGGGTTGTTTTGCCAGAGCCGGACTCGCCCATAATGGCGGTAAACTCCCCCTGCTCCACCGTAAAGCTCACGTCCCGCAAGGCGTGGACCTGGGCTCCGCCAAAACGGTTGGAATATGTTTTTTTCAAATGGTCAACAGATAAAAGGGCCATCGTGATCTCTCCTTTTTGTTCTTTTCATGACACAATTATAGCCCGGATTTCTTACAAAATCCATAAGGCTGGCTTACAAAAGGACGGAGGAAGCTTACAGTTTTGTCACAAAAGCCCCAGGGCCCCCTTGTCCCCCGCGCGCTGCCAAAGAAGGGCCCGTATCAGCAGCCAAAAACAAAACAGGAGCCCGAAAAAAGGGCTCCTGCCGCGTTCTCTTTATATAGTATCCGCCCTGTTTAAAGCACAGATACACGCCGTTTTTTATCTGCCCAAAAACACCTTCACAGACCGGGGACCGATCTGGAATCTGCGGTTTTCCAGCCGCTGGGCCCTCTGCTCTGGCTGCCAGGTATCCACCACCTGCTCCCAACGCATGGAATGGGGCAGCTCTGGCAGGGCCGCGTCCAGCTGTTCCCAGTAGGCGTTGGCCGCGACATACACTGCCTCGGCCCCTTTGTCCCGCTGGTACCCCGCAAACATGACCCCCACGTAGCCCATACCATCGTCCCTCTTTATCTTCCATTGTCTTACAAATACACTCCAAAACAAAATCCATCGCAAGCCCAATCGCCTCTTCCAAACAAATC
>JAAWSH010000215.1 GCA_022801475.1 Acutalibacter sp.
GGTTCTTTAGCCAGCAGTTTAAGCGGTCCTGCCTGCCGGACGGCCCCAAGGTGGGCACAGTGGCGGTATCGCCCAGGGGCGACCTGAGAATGCCCAGCGACGCCAGCGCGGCCCTGTGGCTGAAAGAGATTGATCAGCTGTAAAAGAAGAGACGCGAACGCGGTGAAGGGGCGTTAGGCCCCTTCCCGGGAGTTTGAGGGCGGGGAGCCCTCAAGGTCTTGGGCGGGAAGAAGCCAATAGACCAAAGGGGAAAAGGGTACGCCGGCGCCGCCCGGCCCAAAACCAGCGCCTTTCGGCAAAGCCAAAACAGCGGCCCGCTGGCAAAATACCTCTTCCGTGCAGAAGCCCTTTTGTGCGGCTCCAGAAACCGGAGAGCCCGAAGGCTTCCGCTGGGTAAGGCCCGCATCAGCAGAAAATTTTTGAATGCCCCAATACCTCGCCGCTGCAGCGGTTTCCCATATTTTGATCCTGAAAGGAGCTCCTTCTATGAATTCTCCCAATATCCTGGTTACTGTGCCTGTCTCGGCGGAACAAAAAGAAAGCCTGCTGGCCGCCGCTGGGCCCTGTTCTGTGCGCTTTCGCCTGGGAGAGGACTTGCCCTCTGGCCGGGGCGGGTCTCTGCCGTTTCCCCAGCTGCTGCCCGCTGACCCTCTGACCCAGGAAGATGTGGTCTGGGCCCATGCGATTTTGGGGAATGTTTCCCCCGCCCTGCTGGCCAACACCCCTAACCTGCGGTGGATGCAGACCAGCAGTGCTGGGGTGGAGTGGTACGTTCGTCCTGGGTCCCTGCCCCAGGGGACGCTGCTTACCAACGCCACCGGGGCCTATGGACTCGCTATCTCCGAGCATATGCTGGGCACCCTGCTGATGATAGAGAAAAAGCTGCACCTGTACCGGGATGCCCAGCTGCAAGGCCAGTGGGGCAGCCAGGGCCAGGTGGGTTCCGTGTATGGGGCCACAGTGCTGGTGCTGGGCATGGGAGACATTGGCGGGGCTTTTGGCCAGCTGTGTAAGGCCCTGGGGGCTCGGGTGATCGGGGTGCGGCGCAGCGATACCTGGAAGCCGGCGTATGCGGACCAGGTCCACCTTATGGATGACCTGGACCTTCTGCTGCCCCAGGCCGATGTGGTGGCTGTTACCCTGCCGGGCACCCCCGCCACCCGGGGCCTGCTGGACCGGGCCCGTATTGGCAAAATGAAGCAGGGCGCGGTGCTGCTGAACGTGGGCAGGGGGTATATTGTGGACACCGAGGCCCTTTGCGACGCCCTGGAGAGCGGACGCCTTGCGGGGGCGGGGCTGGACGTGACCGACCCGGAACCCCTGCCCCCGGGCCACCGGCTGTGGAGCATTCCTTCGGCGGTAATTACGCCCCATGTCTCTGGGGGCTACCATTTGTGGGAGACCCACCAGCGTATTATCGGCATTTTTGTGGAGAATCTGGGCCGCTTCCTCTCTGGCGCGCCCCTGAAAAACCAGGTGGACTTTTCCACTGGGTATCGAAAGCTGGGATGAGGGATATGGAAAAAGTGGAGCACTATTTAGATAACTCGGCCACCACCCCAGTGCTGCCCGAGGCCGCGGGCAAGGCGGTGGCCCTGATGACCCATCGCTACGGAAACCCCTCCTCTTTGCACAGCAAGGGCTTTGAGGCCAAGAGGGAACTGGAGGCTGCCCGAGAGGCAGTGGCCTGCCGCCTGGGGGCAAAGCCCGAGGAGATTACCTTTTCCAGCGGGGGCACAGAGGCCAACAACCTGGCACTTTTTGGCGCGGCCCTGGCCAGAAAGCGGCTGGGGAATAAGATTGTCACCACGGCGGTGGAACACGACTCGGTGTTGAACACCGTAAAGGAGCTGGAGGCTATGGGCTTTCAGGCCGTGTACCTTTGCCCCGACAGCCAGGGCCGGGTAGCGGAGGAAGCGCTCTTTGCCGCTATCGATCAGGATACTGTGCTGGTGAGCATCCAGCTGGTAAATAACGAGACCGGGGCCTTTCAGCCAGTGCAGGCCGCCGCACGGGCTATTAAGCGCGGCGGGGCTCCGGCTTTGCTGCACACGGACTGCGTCCAGGCCTTTTGTAAAACGCCCTTCTCCCCCCAAAAACTGGGGGCGGACCTGTGTACAGTCAGCGGGCATAAGGTCCACGCCCCCAAGGGCGTGGGGGCGCTGTATGTGAAAAAGGGCACACGCCTGCTGCCCAGGGCCTTTGGGGGCGGACAGGAACGGGGCCTGCGCTCGGGTACAGAAAGCCTGCCCCTGATTGGGGCCTTTGCCCGGGCGGTGGAACTGGCCCCGCCCCAGCGGGAGACCCTGCCCCTGGTACAGGCCCTGCATCAACGGCTGTGGAACGCCCTGGAACAAATAGAGGGCGTGGCCATCAACTCGCCAAAGGAAGGGCTGCCCTATATCCTGAACTTCTCCGCTTTGGGCGTTCGGGCCGAGACCATGCTGCATTTCTTGGCGGACCGGGGGGTGTATGTGTCCTCGGGCTCGGCCTGCGGGAAGGGAAAGCCCAGCCATGTGCTGACAGCTATGGAGCTGCCCCGGGAGCGGGTGGCCTCTGCCCTGCGGGTGAGTTTTTCGAGGTTCAGTGCCCAAGAGGACGTAGACGCCCTGATAGAGGGCGTAAAGGCCGGGCTAGCGCAGCTGGCAAAGGAAAAATAGACGGGAGATAGCCCCCAGCGGCATAGAGCGAAAGAGCGGGTGCAGGGGGGCCATCTCCTGCCGGGGTCCAGGGCGAGAAGCCCTGGCCGCCGGAGGCGGCCTTGACCTTAATCCCTTGCGGCGCGACAAGGCAAAAAAGAGGGGAGATGCAGCCCCAAACGGCCCCCAAAGGTGACGTGAAAGCACAGAAGCCGCGCCGCCTTATAGCAGCGCCTTTCGGCGGTAAGCCGCCGAAACAGCGGCCCCATAGATGCCAGCCCCTTAAATGTGCCCCCGCCACGACCCGGCCCGCTCTTTGGGCACGGGGCCAAAAATCCCCCAAAAGAAACAGGAGACAAGCGCCGCAGCGGCCTTACTCACAGGCAGTCACCCAAAGAGCCCCACCCCGCTCTTGGGCATAGCGGGCCAAAATCCCCCAAAAGAAACAGGAGACAAGCGCCGCAGCGGCCTTACTC
>JAAWSH010000216.1 GCA_022801475.1 Acutalibacter sp.
GATGGAGCGGGCGAAGGGAATCGAACCCTCGTATTCAGCTTGGGAAGCTGATGTTCTACCATTGAACTACGCCCGCATCATATTGCTTTCCTATTATATTGCATTTCCGAAAGAATGTCAAGCTCTGTTTCGAAATTTTTCCTATAACGGTTTCTACCACAAAAAAAGCGGCTCCAGAAGAGCCGCTCTCTTTTATACGTACCATAGGAAAAAGCCTGTTACTTAGCATTTAACTGACACCAGCGCTTTACATGCAGCTTTTTAAAAACTCCCGCACCCTTGCGCCATATGTGCAAATTTAAACGGCGGGTTCCTGAAAGGCAAAAAAGTTTTCCAACCCCATCATAGAACGTTGATGGGCCTCGAGAATACTTCGATAATACTCTTTACCTCTTTCCGTAATGTGATAGTACACTCGCAAGCGGGGCTTTCCTTCCCCAGCCACCTCCCGCTTGTCTAAAACCAGCCCCTTTTCGACCAGGCGATACATGGTTACATAAATGGCTGCTTCGGCCAAGTCCAAATAGCCCTGGCTGCGGCGGTTGATCTCTTGGGTAATCTCATAGACATACATGTCCTTTTCGCCCAGCAACGATAAACAAAGCAATTCAGCAGAAACTTTTTTCGTCGTTCCGATATGCGGCATAGCATAACACACTCCTGTAATGTTATGGAAATATGTTACCATATCCTTGCCTAAAAGTAAATACCTAATAGTTCATTTTGCCTCGTATAACCTCATTTTGAATGATTTATAAAATACTCATTGTTTAAAACCACTCGTTCTTTGTGCAATTTTTCGAAAAGGAAAAAACTATATAAAAAGGAATACTATCTTATATTTTAGATAGTATTCCCTAAACACATTTTACTCTTTCTATCAAGGCGCCCGGCCCGTCAAAATCAGCCCGCTACTTTCCCTATCCCTTTGTTGGAAGCCAGACTGTAACCGTAGTTCCCTGCTCCTGGCAGCTTTCCAAGCTAATCTCCCCGTGATGGACCAGGACAGCATGTTTTACAATGGAAAGCCCTAGCCCGGTGCCCCCCACTGCCTGAGACCGGCTCTTATCCACCCGGTAAAACCGCTGGAAAATGCGCTCTTGCTCCTCATCCGGAATGCCAATACCCGTATCGCTTACTGTTAGGCTCACCCTTTCTTCCCCAGCTTTTACCTCTATCTGTACCCTGCCCTCTGGGTGGTTGTACTTAATAGCGTTGTCACAAAGATTATAGACAATACTATATAAAAGTTGGGGAATGCCATACAAGGGAGCAGGCCCTCCCTCTAGCTTCAGAGCAATACCAGCCTGGTCCGCCTGGGGGCTCAGGCTGTGGATGGCCTGGACGGCTGTCTCATACAGATCAACCCTGCTCCAGTCCATGTCCTTAGCGCCTTCGTCCAGATGAGAAAGGCTGATAATATCCTCCACCAGACCCACCATGCGCTTTGCCTCCCGGTAGATTCGGGCAGTAAAGGGGACCGTGTCCTCTGGCTTCACCATACCGTTTTGCAGCAGCTCCGCATAGCCACAGATGGATTGCAGGGGCGTTTTTAGCTCGTGAGACACATTTGCCGTGAACTCCCGGCGGGCCTGTTCCGCCTGGTCCAGTTCTGCCTGTTTCTGCTCCAGTGCCGCCTTTTGCCGTTTTAGCTGCCTCTGCTGGCTGTGAATACGCCCCAAAAGGGGCTTCAGCTCCTCATAGCCTCCCCCCTCCAAGGGGCGGTCCAGGTCCACCCGGGTTAGGGGCCGGACAATATGCCTAGAAAGCCGCACCGCAAAGAAAACCGAAAGCCCCACCGCCACCAGGAACACAATGCAGATGGGCTGGGCCATACCTAAAAGCAGAGTAAGGGCAGAATGCTGGGCCATAGAAAGCCTTAGCACGCTGCCGTCCTCTAGGCGCTGGGCTGTGTAAAAGGAGCGCTCCATCAGGGTGCTGGAGTACCGCCGGCTGGTTCCGTGTCCAGTAGCCAGGGCTTCTTTAATCTCCTCCCGCTCCAGGTGGTTCTCCATTCCGGCACTGTGACTATCAAATAGAATCTCTCCCTGGGGAGCTATCCAGGTAATCCGGTAGTTTTTTGTCTCAACCCCCAGAAAAAAGTCCTTTCCTTCCCGCTGGGCCCCTTGGGCAGCCAGTTCCAGCTGCATGTCCAGCTGTGCCCGCTGAATATCGGAAAAATACCCATACAACACCCCCATAATCAGCACCGCAGAGGCAAGAAAAACCACCAGGGCCACAAGACAGATAGAACAAAAAATTCGTTTGGTCATAGCTCCTCCTCCATTCGGTAGCCAATCCCCCGTACTGTGGCAATGTAATTTCCACAGGGTCCCAGTTTCGTGCGCAGGGTACCAATATGCACGTCTACCGTCCGGGTCTCTCCAGTGTAGTCCATGCCCCAAACCAGCTCCAGCAGCTGGTCTCGGGTAAAGACCCGGCTCTGGTTCTCCATAAAGACCAGCAGCAGCCGGTACTCTTTTCTGGTCAATTCTACCCGCCGTCCCTCTACCCGTACCACGCAGGCCCCGGGGTCCAGCTCCAGCCCTCCCATCCGCAGCACGCCTTTTGCCGCTTCTCCAGAATCCCCCCGGCCAGCACGGCGCAGCACAGCCCGCACCCGAGACACCATCTCCATCATGCCAAAGGGCTTGCTCATGTAATCGTCCGCCCCCAGGTCCAGACCAATGACCCGGTCATATTCTGTGCCCTTGGCCGTTGCCATAATCACGGGAATCCCCTCTGTGGCCGGGTGAGCCCGCAGCTTTTTAAGGATGGAAACCCCGTCCTCCCCAGGCAGCATGATATCCAGCAGAATCAGCTGGGGCCTCCGCGCCCGCATAGCCTCCCAAAAAGGCTTGCTGTGGGAAAATCCCTCTGCCGTAAACCCGGCCGCTGTCAATGTATAAAGCATCAGGTCCCGAATGCTCTCGTCGTCCTCCACACAAAAAATCATCTTGCACCCTCCCTAAAAGTGGCTTTCTCTGCCTAAGCCCGGCCCTCTCTTTTCCAGTCGTTTGGGCCAGAAGCGGCCGCTTCCCGCGTCGAAACGCCTTGCTGTACGGCAGCTTGCGGCTTTCCCCATGAAATTCACCGCTTCTGGGCAAAAATCCC
>JAAWSH010000267.1 GCA_022801475.1 Acutalibacter sp.
GAAATTAATACAGATGAGTTGATACGGAATATTACTTTACCTAAAATGTCTATACAGCCCATTGTAGAGAATGCATTGATACATGGGGTTTTAAAGCAGCGAAATCACAAAGGAAAGATTTTAGTCTTAGTCCAGCAGACAGAGACCAGCACAAAGGTAAAGGTGTGTGATAATGGAGTGGGTTTTGACGTGCAGCATCTACAGGAGTCTATGCTGCAAGGGGGAAAAGATGGCTTTGGCTTGCATAATATTTACGAAAGACTCAAACTCTTTTTGGGCATAGATCCAGTGCTTCACTTTCGCTCGGATGAGGCAGGCACAGAAGTAGAAATCACTTTAGAGTTGTAAGCAAGAGGCCTTCAAAGACTCAATGGCCTTGAAATAAATATTCATGTTATGATAAGGGGGTAAATTTAAAAACTACAGTGCATCTAGAACTATGGGCATAAAGAGGCAAACAACTTTGATTTTCTTTTAAAAACATGGCAATGTTATGTAAGATAAGGAAGATTGTCCAAGAAATCGATAAAAATTCCATTCAAATCTACTTTCGGATTTGATAAAATATTTCTAGTTTAAGAGAAACACATTGTTTGGGGAGATGCTTTCATGAGAAAAAATGAGCAACTAAAAGACTGTGGCGGCCTGAATCATTCTGGTGCCCTGACCATTGTCCGCAAAAACATTAGTCTCTACTTATTGTTGGTTCCTGGCATTGTTTATCTGATCATTTTTAAATATATCCCCATTGGTGGCCTTGTCATGGCCTTCCAAGATTTTAATGTGTTTAAGGGATTTTTAGAGAGCGAGTGGGTGGGAATCCAACAATTTCAAAAGCTCTTTGCATCGCCGGATTTTTACAGGATTTTTCGAAATACACTGCTAATTAATAGCTATAAAATTATCTTTGGATTTCCGTTGCCGATTTTATTGGCGATTATGCTTAATGAGATCCGTTTTACCCCGTTGAAGAAGGTATCTCAGACCATTGTTTACTTACCGCATTTTCTCTCCTGGATTATTGTGTCGGGTCTATTTATTAATATTTTATCTGCGTCTAATGGTATTGTAAACCAGATTATAAAAGCATGCGGTGGTGAGGCTATTGCCTTTATGAGCAATACGAGCTGGTTCCGCTCCGTACTGGTTATTACCGATACCTGGAAGGAGATGGGCTGGAGCGCTATTGTCTATATTGCAGCTATTGCCGGGGTGGACCAGGAATTATATGAGGCCGCCCGAGTGGATGGTGCCAGCCGAATTCAGCAGATTTTACATGTCACTTTGCCGGGAATTTCTTCCACAATTGTGCTTATGTTTATTTTAAAATTGGGCAGTATTTTATCCGGAGGATTTGATCAGGTGCTTACCATGTACAATCCTGCTGTCTATGAAGTAGCGGATATTATTCAGACCTATGTATACCGGGTAGGCCTGGGAAAACAGCAGTATAGTTTTTCCGCCGCAGTAGGTATGTTCAACTCTGTGATTGGATTTGTTTTAACCGTATTGGGTAATTTTATCAGCAAAAAAGTTTCCGGACGCAGTATTTGGTGATGAAAAGAAATGGGGTATTTTACATATGAAAACCAGAGAGATTGAGAGAAAAAGAATTAAGGATCCGATTCAGGATACGGTGTTTATTGTGATCTGTCACTTTGTAGTCTTACTTATGGTGGCAGCCACCTTGTTCCCATTTTTGAATGTGGTTTCAAAAGCATTTAGCTCTGAATCTGCTGTTATTGCTGGACGAGTTACTTTCCATCCTGTAGAGTTTCAGATGGGTACTTTAAAGAGTATTATGGGCTCTAATGTGTTTCAGAATGCCTTTAAAACTTCGGTGATTGTCACTTTGATGGGTACCATATTGTCCCTGATTATTACAGTGTTAACTGCGTATCCTCTTTCCAAAAAACACTTGCCTTTTATTAAGCCAATCTTAGTGTTTTTTGTGTTCACCATGTTGTTTAACGGTGGAATGGTTCCTACCTATCTGTTAATCAAAAACTTGGGATTGATCAACAATATCTTCGCCCTGGTTCTGCCCATTATGCTTAGTGTTTATAATATGCTGATTATCAAAAACTATTATGAGGGGCTTCCGGAAAGTTTGGAAGAGGCCGCAAAGATTGATGGCGCCTCTAACCCTACAATCCTGCTAAAGATTATTCTTCCCCTGTCAACCCCCGTGATTGCCACCATCGGAATGTTCTATTTGGTGATGTATTGGAACGACTATTTTAACGCTATGATTTACATTACTGCCCCCCAGCTAAAGCCTTTGCAGCTGTATCTTCGAGAGATGATTTTGGAGTCCTCTCAGATGGCGAATTCCCTTCAAATGAACATTGATGATGAGATGAATGCATCTCCAGAGGGAGTCCGATCCGCAGCGGTAGTAGCTGTAACAGTTCCTATTTTAATTGTATATCCTTTTGTGCAAAAGTACTTTGTTAAGGGGATTACCATGGGATCTGTAAAGGGATAAAATTCTAGTTTTGGTTGTCGCTGTTTCGCTTTTGCGAAATTGACAATATATTTTTAGGAGGTAAAAAACATGAAAACGAACCTGAAAAAGGCCATTGCTTTTGCAGTGTGTCTGGCCATGCTGCTGACCTTAGTTGCCTGCGGCGGAGATAGCGGTTCTTCCGCCTCTACCCCGAACAGTAGTACAACCTCTTCTTCAGAGAGTAGCAAAGAAAAAGAAGAGGAAAGCATTGCCAGCTCGGACGCAAATACTCAAGATGATTTACCTGAGCTGAAAATGCTCATTCAGTCCGGTGATTATGATCCTAACGAGTATTATATTACCAAGAAAATGAAGGAGCTAACAGGTTATACTGTTAACTATGAGATGCTGCCCAAGGAGAATATGCTGGACGTGCTGAACTTAAAGCTGGCTGGTGGCTCGGACTACGACATCTTTACAATCAGTTATTCTACTGCTGTGCGCTCTCAAATGGACAAATGGGCCCGCCAGGGTGCCTTGGCCGAGTTGGATGATTTGATCGCTCAATATGGCCCAAACCTTGAAGCAAAGGTGAATCAGCGCTGCTGGGATATGACCG
>JAAWSH010000217.1 GCA_022801475.1 Acutalibacter sp.
AAACGGTAAAAGTTTCGTCAACCTTTTCAAAGGTTGCGGGGTTTTTAGGGGCAGAGCCCCTAAACCGCCAGAGGCCACTCTTTCGTCATATACTCTTCTTTTGGACACTCCCGTGTTTAGGATAAAGCCCTGGAGAAAGGCGGGGGATGGGCAGAAACGGCTTTAATCTGCGCTCTAAAAAAGAGGGTGCCTGGAGAAAGCGGTAAAAAGTTGTGCTTTTTTCTCATAAGTTGCCGGGCTTGTCCCATAGGAAATTGGCGATTAGGGAAAACCTTTGAAACCCGCAAAGTATGCGGGGAAAAAACTTGACAGAACCTGTATTTGGGTGCTATAATCTCTAAATGGGCTTGGCTATATTTGCGCCCAGCCGGAAATATTTGGCTGCGAAGCGTTTATTTTGCCTTTCCCAATCAATACTATTATTTAGCAAGGAGGTGCAGCTATGCCAACCTTTAACCAACTGGTTAAAACAGGCAGGTCCGACGTTACAAAAAAGAGTAAGGCCCCCGCGCTTTTGAAGGGGTGGAACTCTAAGAAGCGTTCGGTCATTGACCAGGACTCCCCCCAGAAGCGGGGCGTGTGCACAAGCGTGTTTACCCGTACGCCTAAGAAGCCGAACTCTGCCCTGCGCAAAGTGGCCAGGGTCCGTCTTTCCAACGGCATTGAGGTGAACGCCTATATTCCGGGCGTGGGCCACAACCTGCAAGAGCACAGCGTAGTGATGATTCGTGGTGGCCGTGTACGCGACCTGCCCGGTGTGCGTTATCACATTATTCGCGGCACGCTGGATACCCAGGGCGTGGCCAAGCGCATGCAGGCCCGCAGCAAGTATGGCGCCAAGCGGCCCAAGGCCGGCAAGAAGTAAAAGGCCGGGCCCAACCAACAAAAATAATTCTCTAAGCTATTCGGCTTAATTTATATAGATTCCGCGCCCATTGCTGGAAAGCGCGGGGTCGGTAAATTGCCTATTAGCTGACGGGGCCGTCCGAGAAGACGCGGACGGATTTCGAGTACCGGTGAATTCATTTTATGAAGGAGGGAAGATTATGCCAAGAAGAGGCAATGTGGCAAAGCGCGATGTTTTGCCCGACCCCATGTATAATTCCAAGCTTGTGACGAGGCTGATCAACAGCATTATGTTGGACGGCAAGAAGGGCGTGGCCCAGAAGATTGTATACGGCGCCTTTGAAATCGTTCAGGAAAAGACCGGCAAGGAGCCCTTGGAGGTTTTTGAGCAGGCCATGGAGAATGTTATGCCCAGCCTGGAGGTAAAGGCCCGCCGGGTGGGCGGCTCTACCTATCAGGTGCCCATGGAGGTACGGCCCGAACGCCGGCAGACCCTGGGTCTGCGGTGGCTGACCAGTTATGCCCGCGGCCGTAATGAACGCACCATGCGCGAGCGGCTGGCCGGGGAGATTCTGGATGCTATCAACGGTGCGGGCGGCGCGGCCAAGAAGCGCGACGATACCCACCGGATGGCAGAAGCCAACCGGGCTTTCGCCCACTATCGCTGGTAACCAGCGCAAGGGCCGACCATTCGCCGCGGCGGGTTTTGCTTGCCAGCCTGGTAGAATTAGAACAGCCGCCGTTGGCCGTTTTCCCCGCGTAAAGCGGCGAGTGCTTTGCACCACTCCGTGAAAAGGCATCTTTTGGAATAAGGAGGAAATAACGTATTTATGGCCAGACAGGTACCACTGGAATTAACCAGAAACATCGGCATTATGGCTCATATTGATGCCGGTAAAACCACTACTACAGAGCGTATTCTGTTTTACACAGGCGTGAACTACAAGATTGGCGAGACCCACGAGGGCGCCGCCACCATGGACTGGATGGCTCAGGAACAGGAGCGCGGCATTACCATCACATCGGCTGCCACCACCTGCTTCTGGCCGGACCGCAACGGCAATCAGAACCGGATTAACATTATTGATACGCCCGGCCACGTGGACTTTACGGTAGAGGTGCAGCGCTCCCTGCGCGTGCTGGACGGCTCTGTTACCGTGTTCTGTGCAAAGGGCGGCGTAGAGCCCCAGTCTGAGACCGTGTGGCGCCAAGCGGACGAGTACAAGGTGCCCCGCATGGCGTATGTGAATAAAATGGACATTATGGGCGCGGACTTTTACCGCGTCGTGCAGATGATGAAGGACCGCCTGAAGTGCAACGCGGTGCCCATCCAGCTGCCCATCGGGGCCGAGGACTCTTTTAAGGGTTTGGTGGACCTGGTGAACATGAAGGCCTATATCTATTATGACGATTTGGGCAAGGACATCCGCGAGGAAGAGATTCCCGAGGATATGAAGGAGCTGTGCGAGAAGTATCACGGCGAGATGGTGGAGCATGTAGCCGAGCTGGACGACGCCCTGATGGAGAAATATCTGGAGGGCGAAGAGCTCACCATTGACGAGATTAAGAACTGTATCCGCAAGGCCACCATTGCCAACCACATGGTCCCCGTTACCTGCGGCACCTCGTACCGCAACAAGGGCGTGCAGAAGCTGCTGGACGCCATTGTGGACTATATGCCCGCTCCCACCGACGTGCCCGCCATCAAGGGCACCAACCCGGACACCGAGGAGGAAGAGGTGCGCCATTCTTCTGACGAAGAGCCCTTCGCCG
Source organism: Acutalibacter sp. (assembly GCA_022801475.1). Classification (GTDB taxonomy): domain Bacteria; phylum Bacillota; class Clostridia; order Oscillospirales; family Acutalibacteraceae; genus Acutalibacter. The sequence goes on from JAAWSH010000217.1 coordinate 2,620, forward strand.
CTCTGGCGTTCAAGATTGCCACAGACCCCTATGTGGGCAAGCTATGCTTCTTCCGGGTCTATTCCGGCTCTGTGGAGGCCGGCGCTACGGTGTACAACTCCGTAAAGGACAACAACGAGCGCATGGGCCGTATCGTGCAGATGCACGCCAACGACCGCAAGGACATTGACCGGGTTTATGCCGGCGACATTGCGGCCGCCGTGGGCCTGAAGAACACCACCACAGGCGACACCCTGTGCGATGAGAAGCATCCGGTTATCTTGGAGTCCATGGAGTTCCCGGACCCGGTTATCCGAGTGGCCATTGAGCCCAAGACCAAGGCCGGCCAGGAGAAAATGGGTATTGCCCTCTCGAAGCTGGCGGAAGAGGACCCCACCTTTAAGGCGTATACCGACGAGGAGACCGGCCAGACCATCATTGCCGGCATGGGTGAGCTGCA
>JAAWSH010000218.1 GCA_022801475.1 Acutalibacter sp.
CGGGAGCGGGAGGACATGACGGAATTTCCCGACACCGAGGAGGCCATCACCGTGGACTTTTCCCAAACAGCTGCCCTGCCCTGGGGCAAGCCCGTGCTGGACCTGTCTTTGTCTGCCCTAGCGGCTCCGGACGGGGCCCTGCTGGCAAAAAATGTGGAGCTGCACCTGCGGGGACCAGAGCATATTTGCATCACTGGAAAAAACGGCGCGGGCAAGACGACCCTGCTGCGGCGCATTGCCCAAGAGCTGCTGCCCCGTGCTGACCTGAAAGCCGCCTATATGCCCCAGGACTATAGCGAGGCTGTGGACCAAAGCCTAACCCCTGTGGAGTTTTTGGCCCCCGGGGGCCAGAAGGTCCAGATCACCCAGGCAAAGACCTACCTGGGCAGCATGAAATACACCCCGGAGGAGTGCGCCCATAGCATTTCCGGGCTTTCCGGGGGCCAAAAGGCCAAGCTTTTCCTGCTGAAGATGATTTTGGACGGAAGCAACGTGCTGCTTCTGGATGAACCCACCCGGAATTTCAGCCCCTTGTCTGGGCCGGTGATCCGGGCCATGCTGCGAGATTTTAGGGGCTGCGTGATCAGCGTATCCCACGACCGGAAATTTATTGCCGAGGCTGGGGGCCAGCTGTACCGGCTGGGACCCCAAGGGCTGGAAAACGGTTGACAATTTAGCGTATATATGGTAAAATTTGGTATGTTTTCCAGTTGTGTGTTCCTCATAAATCTCAAGAGAGAAGGTGAATTTATTGGCAGGTCAGGTCTACAACATGATTAAGCAGGTCATTACCCAAAAAGGCAAGGGCAACCTTGTTATAGAAAACTCTGTACGGACAAAGATGTATCTGAAAGGAATTGCCGTGGACAAATATACGGCAGTCTCTCCTGATGATCCGGCTACTATACAGAAGGTCCGCGAGGTTGCCAAGGAGTTTGGCATTATAGTTTGAAACCCATAAAAAAATGTGATATTAAGGGCGGGATAAATATTGGCAGTCAAGACTGTTTTAATTAAAGGAACAAATAGCCAGGATATGGCGCGGCAGGCCAGCGAGGCTCTGGCCGGTTTTCAGCCAAAGCTATTGCTGTTTTTTGCGTCCAGCGTGTATGAGCATCCCGAGGCTGCTCTGAAGGAGGCTTTTCCCAACAGCGAAGTGATCGGCTCCACCTCCCACAGCGAGTACTGTAACGCAACCTTCACCAGCGGCGCGGTCAGCATTATGGCAGCAGACCAGGAGAGTGTGGAGGATGTTTGCGTACGGGTAGTAGAAAACATCAGCACCGAGCCGGACCTGAAAGCGGTCCTGGAGGATATGCACAATTATTACGGCGGCGTGGACCAGGTTATTAACGATTACGAGAGCTACGTGGGCCTGGTCATCTTTGAGTCCAGCGCAAAATCCGAGGAGATCTTCATGGACCGCCTGGGCACAGTGACCGACCTTCTCTTTGTAGGCGGCTCTTCTTCCGCGGCGGACAGCGGCCCGTCGCTGGTCTATGCCAATGGTCAAAGTTATAGCGGCGCGGCAGTGCTGGCAATTCTTAAAACCGTAAACGGCTACGATGTGCTCAAGACCCAGAGCGCCCACATTCTGTCAGAGCGCAAGCTGCTGGTTACAAAGTCGGACATGCGCAACCGTATTCTTTACGAATTTGACGGCCGCCCCTGCGGCGAGGTGTACGCCGAGGTCTTAGGCGTTCCACAGGATGAGATTCAGAATTACTTTGTAAGCAATCCGCTGGGCGTTGTGGCGGATGGCGAAATTTTCGTCCGCACCTTCAACCAGATTCAGGACGGCGGGATCACCCTGCACTGCGGCTTGCCGGAGGGGACGGAGATTAACGTTCTGAAAATTGGCAATATCGTGGACGATACCAAGAAGGCGCTGGACCAGGCGATTACTTATAAGCCCGCTGGTTTGATTAATTTCAACTGTCTGTACCGCACTCTGGAAATCCAGAACGAGAATCAGGTTGAGCCCTATTGTGCCCTCTTTGGGCAGTATCCCAGCATAGGCTTTTCTACCAACGGCGAGGCATTCTTTGGACATATCAATGAAACATCTACGATTCTGGTCATAAAATAAGCAATAGCCCCTATACGGTAGGTTTTGGGCAGCGCATTGTAGAATGCGCTGCCTTTTTGTATGGAAAACCCCGCGCAGAGGCGGTTCCTCTGTGGAATTTCAGGTACGTTTGCCATGCCGCTCAAAAAAAGCCCAGCACCATAAGAGCCCTTATGGAAACATCTACAAAAGCGCTTCCAGGAACCGACAAATTCATCCTCTGGACTGGTCTATAATAGAGTGGACAGGAGGGAGCGCCATGACTGTTTATGCCGATGTACTGGTGATTGTCAACCTTTACGTGGACTTTTTCCTCTTGCACTGTGTCCAGCGGTTTCTGCACCTGCATACCCGCTGGGAGCGGCTGGTACTGGGCGCCCTGGCAGGGGCCCTGACTGCCCTGACGGGGCTGCTCCCTCTGCCCCCCTGGGCCGGTCTGCTGGCAGCGGGGCTGGGTGCCTTGGCCGCTGCCGCCGGGGCCTTTGCCCCAGTGGGACGGCGGCTGTTTCTCCAGTGCTGGCTGTGCATGTGGCGGTTTTCTTTTTTGCTGGCGGGGTTTCTGCTGTTTCTTTTGCAGTTCGCGCCCCCTGGCTACCTGGCTCTGGTGGGCGGCGCGGTGTACATAGATCTCTCTTTGCCCATGCTGTTTTTCTCCACTTGCGCCGCCTACCTGGTGTTTTGGCTGTTCCGGCGGCTGTTCTCCGGCCAAGGGACCAGCGCCGAACCCCTGCGGCTGACAGTTGCCCACCAGGGCCGCCAGGCAGAGCTTTTTGCCAAGGCCGACACCGGAAACGCCTTGCGGGAGCCCTTTTCAGGTTTGCCTGTCATTGTCTGCCAAGCCAAGACTTTAAGCGGGCTGGCCCCGGCGGCTGACGCGTTTCTGCGTTCCGGGGGCGCGGCAGAGGCTGGGGCGGGCCTGCGGCTGGTACCCTTTCAGACCCTGGGGGGCGACGGGCTGCTGCCCGCCTTTAAACC
>JAAWSH010000269.1 GCA_022801475.1 Acutalibacter sp.
GTCAAGGCTTTTGCATAAGCTCTGCTCCCAACACTCCTTTTAAGATGGCTTCACAATAGCAAAAAAACGCCGGACATCTGCCTTTACAGCGGATGTCCGGCGCTTTCTATGTTTCTCAAAAGAATTTACAGCAGCGCTGTATTGATACCTTTAAACGCGCAGACGGAATTCCTGTATTTTCTCAATAATCAGCTGACACGGATCATTGCCGCCTTGTTTGCTAAGCAGCATTTGTTCAACATCGCTGTCATCTAAAATTAAAATCATTTTATTTTCGTTTTGCCAGATGTCCCGAAGATGATTTTCCCCGCTTTCTGCTACGCCGCATCTTGAAAAAATGAGAGCAAATAGCCCGGCTCCCTTTTCCTTTAAATAATGTGCGACCTGTAAAATATCATCCTTTTCAAATTTTTTCGCAGAATTTTTTGCATCAACGACAATAAATTCCGCTTTGTACCGGTCTCGAAGATATGGCCAGTAGCCGCAGTCGGCATAATTGGGGATAATAAAGTCCCGTCGGTTTGCACGGTTGGCATCCGGATTTTGCTCTGAGACGGCATCAAGAGGAGAGCAAAAAAGTACAGACAAGATATCTCCGACTAATTTTTGATAAACCTGCCAGTTTTCATATCCAGGCTGACAATGCTTCAGCTTGTCAATAAACCAGTCATATAGATCTGGAGCAGCGCAGACAGGCAGTGCTATATCAGGAATCCCTAAACGAAGCGTTTCACTGTCCCACAATAAAAACCGGAAGCACGAACACGCTGACGATACTCTTCAGCAAGAATGGCAGGGACGGCAAGGATAAAATGTGCGTCTGGACAAAAGCTCCGGTAATATTCCAACTGCCGGATTGCCGATGAAATTCTCTGATCGGTTGCTGCGGATGGTGCTTTTACCTCAACGATATACTGTCCTTGCTGTCCATGCAGAGTTCTTGAAAACACAAGGTCGAACGTAATTTTCTGTCCGCTTGCCGTTATCATCTGCTCATCAATACGGACATTTTCAAAACGCGCATCGTGCAGCAGCAGTTTCTGCAAATATTGCTGAAATTCCACTTCTTTTGGAAAATGAAAATTTGTGCTGCGCATGTTACATTGTTTACAGACCAATCTGAGGTTTTCAATACGGTCAGATCCGCCATATCCCTTGGGGAAAATATGGTCAATTACAGCACTATCCTCACTTAATTCCTTTCCGCAATGCATACATCTGCCTTCACTTTGCTCCCAAAGTTCTGCAAATACCTGGTCTCTGTCCATATCGTTCACCTCCACATAGCTTTCCATCAATCCAATTGCCGATCAGGCGTTTTTTTACATTGTATTCGATTTTTGGTTTGAAGTCAATCATCGTAAGTGACATATTTACAGCCAAATGCCGACCGCTTGAATTGTCCAAACTATAGTGATATACTTTCAGTATATCAAACACTCTGGTGGTGAGATTGATGTGTAAAAACAGAAAAAAGAAGAATAAAGTCTCCACTCCATGCAAAGCCAGTATAAGCGACAGTTGCGTGGAGTAACCTCTTAGTCGCTGACTTAATATGCTTGGCTTGGCTTTGCTGCTTGACTTCATCAATCCTAAAAGATTCTTTATGCCATATGGGAATTTTAAGGAAAGCAAGGAGGAAGCCTGTACATGAAATATATCAATGCAAATGAAATTCTTCCTGATACGTTGGTTGAGGAACTGCAAAAGTATGTTCAAGCAGGATATATTTATATTCCGGCTAAAATCGAACAGCATAAATCCTGGGGCGAATTGTCCGGCTATCGGAAAGAACTGAAAAAACGTAACGAAAAAATTGTTACGGAATATAGGAATGGTGTTTCTATTGAGAAACTTGCCGCCTGTTATCATCTTTCAGTATATGCGATAAGGAAAATAATATATCAGAAATGACGAAAGAGAGCTGCTTTTTCAAAGGCGGCTCTCTTTTTATACTTCTTGTGTCTGTACTGTCCGGTGTATTGAAAGCAGTTTTGCAGACAGATAAAATGATAATATACCATGACAGGAGAATTATAAAATGGCTAATTCAAAGAGAATCTATCCACGGACAGGAGATACACAGACGATTTATCTCAAAAATGTAATTTCTAACCCCAACATTACAGTTGGTGATTATACGATGTACCATGATTTTGTGAATGACCCTGTAAATTTTGAGCGGAATAATGTGCTGTATCATTATCCTGTTAACCACGATAAACTTATCATTGGGAAATTTTGTTCTATTGCTTGCGGTGTAAAATTTCTTTTTAACAGCGCTAATCATACCATGACTTCATTAAGTACATACCCGTTCCCACTGTTTTTTGAAGAATGGGGACTTGAAAAGAAAAACGTGACAGAAAGCTGGGACAACAGAGGAGATATTATAATCGGTAATGATGTATGGATTGGATTTGAAGCTGTGATCCTTGCAGGCGTTACGATTGGCGATGGGGCAATCATAGGGACCCGTGCTGTTGTCACAAAAGATGTACCGCCTTATACCATTGTGGGAGGTGTTCCAGCAAAAACAATCAGAAAACGTTTTGATGACGCAGCTATCACAAAGCTTCTCAAAATGAGGTGGTGGGATTGGCCGGAGGAAAAAATAGCACAGAATATTCAGGCAATCAAAGCAGGCAGAGTCGCACAATTAGGGAATATGGGAACATAAAAATGGGGAACATGATAATCTGACAGATATTGAAACAGTAAAACGATTTGCACATCAATACGGCTGTGATTTAACAGTTATGAAAAATGGCGAGCACTGGTTTCTTACTGACCAGCAATTAGATTTTTTGCGTAGCTGGCTTGAAAGAAGCTTTAACGGATAAGATCTGAATACAGCGCTATCCTGCTCTTTTGAGGAATATAGAAAGCACCGGACACCCTCTGCAAAGGAGGACATCCGGTGTTTTCTATTATGACGTTATTCTTTCAAAAAGAGTATAGCGAAACAGACGGCTTACGCAAAAGCTTTGACGGAGATGGTGTCGGTGAGAGACTCGGACTGAGCGCCGAACTT
>JAAWSH010000245.1 GCA_022801475.1 Acutalibacter sp.
TACTATATTGACCGCTTGTATGAAAAAATCTCTTACTGGAATAATGTTTGTTTCTGGTGGAGAATTATTGTTGAATTATATAAAGAAAATAGCTAAGCGAAATGATATTTGGGTACTCCATGATAGTGTAGAGTGGTATTCACCTTCAGAATTCAGTAATGGAGAAAAGAATATTTGGTACATCAAAAATAACAGATTGAATGAAAAACTGATTGATAAAAGCATTAAAGTGATAGCTATAAGTTCATTTTTGGAGAATCATTTCAAATCTAAGGGCATAGATGCTATTCGTATTCCTGTTATTATGGATGTAAAAAATATTATTCCATGCGACTATACTCATGTTAATGACGTTATACGTATAATATACGCAGGATCACCTGGAGGCAAAGATCATTTAAAAGAAATGATCTTTGCCGTAAAAAGGCTTTCAGAAGAAGAACGTAAAAAACTTAATTTCACAATAATTGGAATCAGCCGGGATCAGTTTGAAAAAAGTTACCCGGATTTAGAACTTGCTGAGGTAGAGGGATGCGTTTCTTTTCTTGGAAGGAAAAAGAGAGAAGAAGTTTTAGATCTTATTAAAAGATCCGATTTCTCATTTTTACTGAGACCTGCAGAAGAGAGATATGCAAAGGCTGGATTTCCGACAAAAGTAGTTGAAAGTATGTCTAATGGGATTCCTATGTTATGTAATTTGACATCCGACTTAGAATTATACCTTAGAAACAACGAAAACTGTATCTTGATCGAAAATTGCGATGAGGATTCATGTGTAAAAGCATTGAGAAAAGTTATCAATTTAGATAATGAAGCACTATATACTTTGAAAAAAAATGCAAGAATCACTGCTGAACATCACTTCAATATGTACAATTATATTGAAGCAGTTGATAATTTTTTGAATCAATAAAATATGATTGAAGCTATGAATATATAGTCGATAGTTCTTATGATTGTAGATCATATGCTTATTATGAGAAAATATGAAAATTGTTCAAATTGGCGGAACATTTGTTGCTGCCCAAAAAGAAATTGAAGAAGCAATACATAAATATATAGTATGCAAAGGTGAAGACTCATATATTCTATATTCTATTGGACAGTCAGATGACCCGCATATTATAAAGTGCGAAACGAAAGTTGAGTCATTTTTTAGAAGAGGCTTAAATAAAATATTTGGCAAAAAAACATTTCATGCTGTCTTACAAACACTTCACGTAATTCATTTTTTGAAAAAAATAAAACCTGATATCATTCATTTACATATCTTGCATAATGGATATTACCATTACCCATTTTTGCTAAAATACGCTATAAAAAATAAAATCCCAGTTGTATATACGATGCATGATTTTTGGGCAATTACGGGTGGATGCTATTATTTTACAACGAATGGCTGCAATAAATATAAGGATGGATGCATGGCGTGTTTAGAAGATCCTAAACTTCTCGATTGCTCAAGACGTTTAACTGAAAAGCATTATAAACAGAAAAAAGAGCTTTTATCGAAGATTGATCCACTTGCTGTTGTTGCTGTTTCTGAATGGGTCAATACTGAGTTAGATAATTCTTTTTTGTCTAAGTGCTATAGAAAAGTCATATGGAATTCAATAAAAACACCACAATATGAGCATCAAAAAGTTTTTGATACTAATATGTCAAAATTTAAAATCCTTGGTGTTGCCACATGGTGGAGCGAAAGAAAAGGAATCCATAGATTTTTTGAGCTTGCTGAGAAATTAGGAGGGGACTTTGAAATAATATTAGTTGGAGATGTAAATAAAGCGTATTTAGAAATGGCTCCGAAAAATATTACTTTTATGGGGCTTATAAATAATAAAAGTCTCCTATACTCATTGTATGCTGAATGTGATTTAAACATAAGTTTATCATATGAAGAAACTTTTGGAATGACCTTTATAGAATCAGCAATGGTAGGAACACGTAGTATTGGATTTAATTCAACAGCAGTTCCTCAGGTGCTTAAAAAAGTTCATGGTATTGTAGCTGATAGTTTAGATGAAATTGTTAAAACAGTTCGTTATTTGGATCAAAACAGGGAAAAATGCAAACTTTCCGTAAAAGAAATATCTGAGATAACCAGTTTTTTCTCCAATGAAAGAATGTCATCTGAATACTATGAATTATATAAAAGTATTTTAAGCGGAAAGGAATTTTAATATGATCGACAACGCAAAGCGCGGAAATCCATTTTTAAAGATAGCACTGTACGCTGCTGCTTTTAATATTATTCTTACACCTTTAACCAGTATTGTCGCAGTATTTTTTGGATATATTGCAATTATTGCTTTTATATTATATCCTTTCACAGTTAAATCAGTATGGCTTAATTTTCCTATTGCGGTCGCTTTAATTCCGATTATATGTATTCTATCATGTATACAAAGCGCGAGCTTTTTTGATATAAATAGTATAGAATCATATTTGCTTTCGCTTATATGTTTGATCTCATTTTATTTATCCATATCGAAAGAAAATAAAAATGATATGTTAACATTTAATGATATGGTAAATGTTTCGTATATGCTGTCAATTGCATTTATTGTATATACTTTTGGTGGATTTGATTTTTCATATCAAGATCTAGGTAGCTATGGAATAAAGTCTTTTACTATGGGATTAGGAAATCCAAACGGTGTTTCTTTGTATGTACTTTTTGTAATAATGGTATTTTTATTGAAATTCAGCATCAGCAAGACAAAATCAAAAAAAGTCTTTTATGTGATTTTGATGTTAGTAATGTCATATATTTTAATAAAGTTAAGCTCAAGAACGGTTATCTTATGCGCTATCTTAGCAATGCTTGTTTTGATTTTCCATAAGAGTAAAAGATTTGTGAAAATATTAGTTATATGTGCATGCTTGATCTCAGTTCTTATTATTCCATTTTTGATATATCAAAGCAATGGTATGTCTGAAATTTCAATTTTGGGTAAGGTGCTAAATACTGGACGAGATGTAATATATAAAGATTTCTTAAACA
>JAAWSH010000219.1 GCA_022801475.1 Acutalibacter sp.
CTACCACATTGGCGCCGGATGCATGGTGGCGTGCCTGGTGCTGTTTTGGGTGGACCGGGGGCTGATTCCCGGCGCTTTGATAAAGGCTGTGCCCGCCCCAGGCGAGTCCATCAGTGTGCACGGCTTTTCCATTGTATTCGGCAGCCCGGACGGCTCTATTCACAACGGGGCCTTTACAATCTTCCTGCTGGCAGGGGCCATGACCCTGGAACTGATGGCCTGGGTGTTCCGCAACATGCACCTGGTTCTGCGCACCACCCAGGGCCAGACCAAGTTCTCGGTGGGCAAGACCCCTTTCCAAACGGCTAATGTGCGCATGCTGCGCCAGGCCGGCATTTTTCTCGTGGCCATTACAGGGGTGCAGTTTGCCTTTAGCAGTCTTGCGGTGCTGGTGCTGGGCCCGGAAATGTCCGAGACCAGCCTGGGCCTGGAAGGCCTGGTCATTGGCGTGCTGGTGCTTTGCCTGTCCCAGTGGGTAGATATGGGCGTCCGGCTGCAAGAAGACGTGGACGGGTTGGTGTAAGTTATGGGGAAGATTATTTTGCGGCTGGACCGCGTGATGCTGGAGCGAAAAATCAGCCTGAACCAGCTGGCCGAACAAGTGGGCATTACCCAGGCCAACTTATCAAAGATAAAAAACAACAAGGTAAACGCAGTGCGTTTTTCCACCCTGGCGGCCATTTGCAAAACCCTCTCCTGCCAGCCTGGAGACATTCTTGGGTATGAGGAGGACGGGGAACCCTAGGGCTTGTTTGAAGGTAAAAAGACTTCACTGTTTTTCCCACAGGCCGGCCGCGCTCCTCTGCCCGCAGCAAAAGGGCTTTCACTCTGTTCTAAACCAATACATTTATGCCAAATATCCCGCCCAGCGGCGCCTCTTCCCGATTTTGAAGCAGCCCTGCGCGGGATATTTTTGTTTAGATTCTGAAATATATCTTGCGCTCTTTCCAATAAATGGCTATACTTAAAGAGTGAAATTTTATGTTCTTGCCTGATCAAAGATCGTACGGATGGGGAAATTAACAGATAGGAGAGAGTTGTAAATGGAACAGACACAAACAACCGGCAGAAGGGTCCGCAGAATTCAAGGGGTCACGGCAAAGCTGGCGGCCGCCATTGTAATCTGCGTGGTCCTGGCAGTGGGGACGCTGCTGGCAGTGGTCTATGGAAAAGTTTCCGCTACACTTTTAGAAAAGAGTGAGAAACTTTTGCAGACAACCACAGACAAAACGCTTCAGGAAACTAGCGCCTGGATGAACAAGGTGCTAACCATGCTGGAAATGCAGCGGGACGTCATTGTGTATGAGGACATGGACCTGGAGGAAATGAAAGAGTACATCCTGCACACCGTGGGCCAGAACGAGGCCTATCCCGCCGGGCTGTATGTGGCCCTAACGGACGGTTCCCTGTACCACGCCAGCTTTGTGCCTGGGCTAGACTTTGACGCGGCCTCCAAAAGCTGGTACCAGGACGGCATTGCCTCTGAAAAATTCATTTTGGGGGACGTCTATTTTGACGAGGACAGCCAGTCCTATGTGGTGGGGGCCTCTGGCGTGCTGAAAAACCCCCAGGGAGAGGTACGGGGTGTGGCCGCCGCTGATGTGTACCTGGACTCCATCTCCAAAATCGTCGGCGTGATACAGCTGGAAAAAACCGGGGGCATCTTCCTGGTGGATACCCGCACCGGCACCATTATTGGCCACCGGGACCCAGAGATTGTCGGGCAGAAGCTAGACCAGGTGGGGGGAAGCATGTACGACTACGCCGCCCAGCAGATCAACACAGGCAAAACCGGTCTTTCCCTATTTGAAAACACCTATATTCAGGTGGCCAACGTGCCGGACAGCGACTGGGCGGCCGTGGCCTATGTGTCTAGGGCCGAGGTTCTCTCAGACCTGCACCAGCTGACCGTCATGATGGTTTCCGTGGCGGCAGCCACTGTGGCCGCCTTAATTTTGCTGGTGATCATCCTGGCCCGGCGGATCATCGGCCGGCCTGTGGCAGAGCTAAGCCAGGTTGCGGCGCGCATTGCGGAAGGCGACCTAGACCAGACCATAAAATACCAGTCTGGCGACGAGCTGGGGGTGCTGGCGGATAACTTCAACCGTACCACCCTGCGGCTGCGGAACTATGTACAGTACATAGACGAAATTTCTCTGCGGTTAAAGGAGATTGCTGGGGGAAACCTGGACTTCACCTTGGAAAATCAATATACCGGCGAGTTCGAAAAACTGAAGGTCTCTTTAGAGGAGATCTCCAACCGGCTTAGTGACACCCTTGGCCAGCTGCGTACCGCCTCGCAAGAGGTGGCCGCGGGCGCCCAGCTGGTATCCGGCGGGGCGGTATCCCTGTCGCAGGGCTCGGCGGAGCAGGCCGGCGCAGTGATGGAGCTGGCTTCCCACATTAGCTCTATGTCCGAGAGCGTACAAGAAACCGCCGGCAGCGCCCAAGAGGCCAACCGTATCTCGGAACAGGTGAAGCAGGGCCTGCTGGAAAGCAGCGCCAAAATGGAAAACATGAACCATGTGATCCAGCGCATTAGCGACAAATCCACAGAAATTAACGGCATTGTAAAAAAGATTGACAATATCGCTTTCCAGACCAATATCCTAGCCCTAAACGCCGCTGTGGAAGCCGCCCGGGCGGGCGAGGCTGGAAAAGGCTTTGCCGTGGTGGCCGATGAAGTGCGGGCCCTGGCAGGAAAATCTTCAGCAGCAGCCCGAGAAACCACGGCTTTACTAAGCGAAACCGTAGAATCTATGGAAGAGGGCACCCAGGCCGCCCGGGAAACTTCCGACTCTATGCTGGCAGTGATGGACCAGGCGGAGCAGGTCAGCGGCCTCATCCACGATATAGCCCAAAACACCGAAAGACAGGCCGAAGACGCTGCGGAGATCTCCCATGGCATTGACCAGATCTCCCACGTGGTAGAGAGCAATGTGGACACAGCGCAAAAAAGCGCCACGGCCAGCGAGGAGCTTTCCGGGCAGGC
>JAAWSH010000220.1 GCA_022801475.1 Acutalibacter sp.
ACGTCTTCTGGGTATATGCCCAGGAGAGGTATTGTGGGATCCTCCGGTATAAAAAGCCGGTCCGCTTCTGGTGTTACCTGGCACAGCTCCCGCAGCAGGGCGGCGGGCACGTCAGCGTTGCAGGTGTAGCTTTGTCCCGCGTAGCGCCCCACCTGGCGCTGGCGGGCGGCATTGACCCGCTTTCGTATTTCTGCGGAAGACTCGGCCTTTTTGCTATCGGTCAGTTCCTCAAAGTTCACTGGCGGAACCTCGATGTGCAGATCCATCCGGTCCAGCAGAGGTCCGGAAATTTTAGCCAGATACCGCTCCACCGTGCGGGGCGGGCAGGTACAGGCAATGCTGGGATGGCCAAAGTAGCCGCAGGGGCAGGGGTTCATGGCAGCCACCAGCATAAATTTGCAGGGGAAAGTGGCGTTTCCGCCAATACGGGAAATGGTTACCTGACCGTCCTCCATAGGCTGGCGCAGAACCTCCAGAGTGCCGCGGGTAAACTCGGGCAGCTCGTCTAAAAACAGCACTCCGTGGTGGGCCAAGGAGATTTCCCCAGGCCGGGGAGCAGTGCCCCCGCCAGAAAGCCCCACGGAGGATACCGTGTGATGGGGCGAACGGAAGGGGCGCTGCCCCAGCAGTGAGGCGCCCAGGGGCAGCTGCCCGGCAATAGAGTGGATCATGGTGGTCTCTAGGGCCTCGGTAAAGGTCATTTCCGGCAGAATGGAGGGCAGGCGGCGGGCCAGCATACTTTTGCCCGAACCTGGAGGCCCCAGCAGCAGAATGTTGTGGCTTCCGCTGGCAGCGATCTCCAGAGCCCGCTTAACCTCGGACTGGCCCTTGACGTCCGCAAAGTCCAGAAATTCCGAATAAGCGGGCGACATAGGCGTGGCTGCGGCAGGGGAGATGGGCGTTTTCCCCAGCAGGTGGGCGGCAAGCTGAGGCACATCCTGCACAGGATAGACCTCCAACCCTTGGATAACAGCCCCCTCTGCGGCGTTGGCGGCTGGGACGAACAGCCGCCGGAACCCAGCCTCTTTCGCTTTGGCTGCCATAGCCAGCACGCCCCGCACCTGTCGTACCTGACCGGAAAGGGAGAGCTCTCCCAAGAACACAGCGTCGCCGGTCTGGCAGGGCAGCTGCCCTGAGGCCATTAGTAGAGAGAGCAGTAGGGCCAGGTCGTAAATGGGCCCCTCCTTGCGCTTGTCCGCTGGAGCCAAATTTATGGTGATGCGGCCTATGGGAAAATCGAAGCCGCAGTTGCGTATGGCGGCGCGCACCCGGTCCCGGGACTCTTTCACTGCCGCGTCGGGCAGGCCTACCACCTCGAACCCGGGCAGGCCGGAGGAGAGGTCGGTTTCCACCTCCACCGGAAAAGCCTCCATGCCGTAGGTGCCCATGCTGTGTGTTTTTGCAACCATACAATCACCTTCCAGTACAGTATCATAACTTGTATTTTCCATATAGTCAAGTTGTATTTTCTAATACCTATAAAATTATATTATGGAAAATGACTAAAAATAGACCGCTGGATATTCCAGAACGGCTTTTGAATATTCCAGCAGGGCGGGCGGCACAATAGAGATGTACCCAATGGGTAATGCTGTCCATAGAAGACGATATTTGCAGTGAGATAGAAAGGAGCATCTCAAAAATGAATCAAGAGCGAGGGGGCAGGATTGGCAACCTGCCAGCGAATATTAACATTATGAATCCTGTTCCCAATAAGGACGCCAAGACCATTACCGGTCTGGTGCGGAAAAACGGGAAAATAGCTGGTTATAAGCTTTCCGATGGCGCCACTCTGACCAAAAGCCAGGGGGTAGCCCTGGCCAAGCAGGGAGGAATCCGTGGGGTAGCCATTGCCAGCCGCAACGGAAGCGAGTATCTGCGCAGTCTGCCGGATGGCGACGAAGGGAACAACCTGGGAGGCTTGCCCAGCACGCCCCAGGGCTTTTAGAGAATAATGTCTTTAGCTTGAAAAAAGCGGCGCCACGCGGGCCGCTTTTTTGCGTTTATCCGGCGAAATCCCCTTGACTTTACCACAAGTTGTGGTATAATAATCTAGTTGTTTGAGACAGCGTTTCAAACTTCCTTGCTCCGGGCAAATTTTTTGCGGCCCGGGGCCATAAGGCCAAAAGGAGGTGCAATACACATGGCAGAAGGAAAAAACCTCTACGAGACCGTTATCGTTACTTCCGCTAAATTGGGGGAAGAGGGCAATGCGGCTCTTGTGGAACGATTTAAGGCGCTCATTGCAGAGCACGGTACTGTTCAGAGTGTTGACGATTGGGGCAAGCGGCGTTTTGCCTATCCCATCGCGAAACAGAACGAGGGCTATTACACGCTGATCAACTTCGAGAGCATCCCGGAGTTTACCGCCGAGCTGGACCGCCGGTACCAGATTACAGACGGTATTATGCGTACGCTGATTGTCAAGCGCGACCCCAGGCATATTGTGGAGCGTAAGCCGAAGCCCGCTCCCAAAGCGGAAGAGGCCGGCATTGACGTAGAGGCCATCGCGGTGGAAGCTGTAGAAGCCGCCGGCGAGTAAGAAACTGCTCTTATCCTTTCAAAGTAGAAAAATGTGGAGAAGGGCCCGCTGTATGAGGGGCTTTTCCGCAGGGAGGAAGATATTATGCTGAATATCGCCGCCATTATGGGCAGGCTTACCGCAGACCCTGAGCTAAGGCACACCCCCTCAGACCTAGCCGTCACTACCTTTACCGTAGCGGTAGACCGGAACTTTTCCCGGTCTGGGACCGAGCGCCAGACAGATTTTATTGATGTGGTTGCATGGCGCGGTACAGCGGAGTTTGTATGTAAGTATTTTGCAAAGGGCTCTATGATTGCTGTAAATGGTTCTATACAAACCCGCATGTATGAGGACAAGCAGGGGAACAAGCGTAAAGCCTTTGAAATTGTGGCCGATCAGGTGAATTTCTGCGGCTCCAAGCG
>JAAWSH010000221.1 GCA_022801475.1 Acutalibacter sp.
TCCCCGCCGCCCGGGAGGTAGCCCGCCGTTTTGAGGAGATTATGATTGACGAGTACCAGGACATCAACCAAGTCCAGGACTCTATTTTTCGGGCTGTGTCCCAAGATGAGCGCAATCTTTTCATGGTGGGCGACGTAAAGCAGAGTATCTACGGCTTCCGCCAGGCCATGCCGGAGATTTTCCTGGGCTGCCGGGCCCGCTTTTCCAAGTTTGACCGGGAGCGGGCGAATTACCCCGGCTGTATTGTACTGGACCGGAATTTTCGCTCCCGCCCCCAGGTGACGGATACGGTGAACTACGTGTTCTCCCTGCTTATGAGCAAGGAAGCCGGGGATCTGGACTATACTGGGGAAGAACGCCTGGTGTGCGGCGCGGATTTTTCCCCCAAGGCGGGCTGTGAGACCGAACTGGCGTTTCTCTCTCGGGGAGACGCCCCGGCAGAGGCAGCAGAGGCCCAGTTCATCGCCTTGCGGATTCGGGAGATGGTGCAGAGCGGCTTTACAGTCAGTGAAAATGACGGCGAACGTCCGGCCCGCTGGGGAGATTTCTGCGTTTTGCTGCGCAGCGCCAACAAACACGCCCACGCCTATGCTCAAGAACTGAAGCGCCTGGGCGTGCCCGCCCGGGCCACCGTGAGCGGGGGCTTTTTCGCGGCGGCGGAGGTACAGATGGTTCTCTCTCTGCTACGGGTCATTGACAACCCTAATCAGGACATTCCCCTGCTGGCCCTGCTGATGAGCCCTCTGTACGGATTTTCCGCCGATGAGGCCGCCCGGCTGCGGGCAGGAAGCCGGGACGTGTCTGTGTTTGTCTCCCTAACCCGTGCAGCGGAAACAGACCCCCGCTGCGCCCAGGTTATGGCCGATATTCGCCGGCTGAGGCAGATTTCCGCCGCCATGCCCGCAGACTCCCTTTTAACCCTGCTCTACGGCCGCACCGGCTGTCTAGAGTTGGTTCAAGCTATGGAGGACGGGCCGGGGAGGCTTCTTAACCTGCGGCTGCTGCACCGCTATGCCCAAGAGTACGAGGGCAGCGGCTACCACGGGCTTGCGGGGTTTGTGGGGTTTTTAGACCGGCTGATGGCCGGGGGCCAGGACCTGCAAGGAGCCGAAGTGCAGGCCGGGAGCCAGAACGCGGTGTCTATTATGAGTATCCATAAGTCCAAAGGCTTGCAGTTCCCGGTGTGTATTGTGGCGGGCTGTGGCCGGAACTTTGCCGGGGACCAAACCGATGATGTGCTGCTGCACCCAGAGCTGGGCCTGGGGGTGAAGCTTCGGGACCCTGGGGGTACGGCCCGATACACCACCACTGCCCGGGAGGCCATTGCCTTGGAGAGCGCCCGTTCCGCCGGGGCTGAGGAACTGCGGGTGCTGTATGTGGCCCTGACTCGGGCCCAGGAAAAGCTGATTTTGGTGTCCTCGGCCAAGGACATGACCAGTCCCCTGAATAAGGCGGCCCTAGAGGCTGTGGGCTCCCGGCCCTCGGCTTTTACGGTGCAGGGAGCCAAAAATGCCGCCCACTGGCTGCTGGCCTGCGCCCTGCGCCACCCGGATGGTGGAGTTTTACGCCAGGCTGCGGGCGGGGCGGACATTCCCCTGTGCCGGGAGGACTACACCCCCTGGAACATCACCCTGGAAGCCTACATCCCGGAGGAGGTTCGGGTCCAAGCCCCCGTCCTCCAGACCCAAGAAGAGGACGGGGCCCTGTACCAGGCCCTAAAGGACCAAGCGGCCTTTGTATATCCCCACGAGGAGAGCGTGGACGTGGCCGCAAAGGTGTCTGCCTCTAAGCTGGCGGCGGAGCAGGGGGGCAGCCGGGAGCTGAACCTCTCGCGCCCGGCCTGGCTGGGTCAGCAGGGCATGACTCCGGCCCAGCGAGGCATTGCCCTGCACGAGTTTATGCAGTTCGCAGACTTCCGCGCCGCTGCCGCAGACCCTGCCGCCGAGCTGGCCCGGCTGGCCCGGGGGGCTTTTCTTAGTGAAGAACAAGCAGACGCTGTGGAGCTGCCCCGCGTGAGGGCCTTTTTCCAAAGTCCTCTGGGGCGGCGGGTGCTGGCCTCGCCCCAGGTGGTAAAGGAGCGGCGCTTTACCGCCGTGCTGCCCGCCCACATGGCCCAGCCCGGGCTTTCCCCAGGGGTAGAGCCCGTGGTTTTGCAGGGGGCGGTGGACTGCACTTTTTTAGAGGGGGGCAAGCTGCACATCATCGACTTTAAAACCGACCGGGTGGAGGACATGGAGGAACTTTGGCTGCGGTACCACACCCAGCTGCGGCTGTACGCCTATGCGATGGAGGAGGTTACCGGCACCCCGGTGGGGGAGATGTTCCTATACTCCACCTGGCTAAGCCAGGGCAGCGGCCGGCCCTATGAACGGGAACAGGAACAGCTGCGGCTGTTTGATGGCAGAATCATTTAGATTTTTGGCATTATTTTTGAAAAATGTTGACTTTTTGGAATTTTACGGTATAATTAAAATATAATTTTAGCAAAACGAAAGGTTGTGATAAGCGGTTAATACTTAAAGGTCCATCTGAAAACAATTTATTATGAAAGGGGTGTGTATCATGAAAAAATCATTTTCCATTATGTCGTTCGTCTTAGCTTTTGTTTTGACATTCTCGTCAACCGCCGTTGCCGTGAATCAGGACGCATATCTTCGTTCTGAAGCGGCCGTGCAGGAACGGCTTGAAACCGTATTGCAAAACCAACTAGATGAAATGATCGCTACTGAATCGGCAGACATGGACCCCTCCAGCCAAATTGAATCCATCAAAGTAGCGGCCGGCTTTAACGGGGACACCTATACGGTTACAGAAATATTCCCGACTGGGTATATGATTTTTTCTGATGCCGCAGGGGACTTTACAGAATACAGCATGTCTGCCCCATCGCCATACAAAGGCTATGAGGAAAACCTCTACTACGCGGGCCC
>JAAWSH010000222.1 GCA_022801475.1 Acutalibacter sp.
CGGGAGCATCCAGACTGGCTTCGCAGAGACTCGGACGGCCAGGCTGTATACGATCTAGGCGCTCCACAAAGCTGCATTCTTTCGCCCATGTGGCAGGAATACAATTTCCGGCTGATTGACGAGCTGATGAGTCAGTATTACCCAGACGGGCTGTTTTATAATGCTGTGCACTACGGCTTCTGCCACTGTGACCGTTGCAAGGCCTATTATCAAGAGGCCACTGGCCACCCTCTGCCAGACCAGCTGTTGGTGAACACGGAAGAGGGCCGAAGATACATGCACTTTCGCTATAATGAAACGGCCTATTATTTATCAAAAGTCTGGGATGCGATTCACCGCCACAACCCCAAGGCCGTGTTGGCTCCTGTAGGGAACTTTTTCACAGAGAATCCCTACTTTAACAGCCTCTCCGGATGGGACGCCTGCCAGATCTGCCAGGCCGAAGATATTCAGGTCAGCGAGACTGTCACTGTGGTAACCCGCCACCAGCCCTACTGGACCTATCTTCCAGGAGAAAACGCTGCCGGAACTACGGCCATTGGTAAGCCCGCTATGCTGTGTATCCACCAAATGGGCCAGCTGGGCCGCAACGCGGTGGCGGCACCGGCGCAGTTTACCTTTGACATCGCCCAAGCGGCTCTGCATGGCGGCGCGCCAGCCATCAATATGATCGGTACCTTTGACCAGGAGGACCAAAAGGGCCTGGCCCCTCTCAAAACAGTATTTCATTTTTTAAAAGAAAATGCTGATTGCCTGACCAATTTCCAGACCAAGGCCCGGGTCGCTCTAGTGTACTCCCAGAAAACCAATGATTTTGACACACTGGCGGACCAGACCGCATTTTCTCCCAGCCAGTTACACGGACTTCCCACCCCCACTACTCAGGGCGACGAATACCGGGGGGGTGTATGAGGCTCTTGTACACCAGCATATTCCCTTTGACCCTATTCACGACGGCTTCCTGGACAAAATCGACCTGTCAAAATATCAGTTTCTCCTCCTTCCCGGAGTCTCCTGCCTTAGCGACGCCCAGAATGACGCGGTAGACCGGTTCGTCTCCGGCGGCGGGCAGCTGGTGCTTACCGGAACGCCGCCCCTTCGGGACCAAGCGGGCCGCTGGACTGGCCCCCGGCTGAAGTGCCTGCCCTTTGAGGCGCAACCTGAAAATGTCCATCAAGCGGCCGGCGGTTACCTGATGCTAAGCCACCCGGAGCTGTACCCTTCGCTGCCCGGCACCGGACTCATTGGAATTGGCTTTGGGTTCACCCAGCTGGAGCCAAAATCCATTCCCGGCCTGGTTCGGGACATGCCCAGGAGAGAGCCGCCCAAGAACAACAAACCGGAGTTCAGCAATATAGCGGAGCTCACTGAAGCGTACGGGATGTTCCTGTATCCCTATGAGAAGGGCCGGGTTCTGGTTTTGCCCTGGGCCCTGGGGCAAATGTACCGCCGGTACGGAATCTATGAGTGCCCCCAGACCCCAGGGACTATGCCCCTGACTTTGCCGGAGCTATGATGGACGAAAGCGTAAAACGCTATCACAAGCTGGTAAAGGAGATAGACCCAGAGGCGGCTTTTTTGCACCGGGCCATGTTCGACGACGGCCGGGTAGACCGGGCGGCCGCTTTTCAGGCCAGCCGCTGGTGGTTCCCAGACACTGGGGAGTACGACCTATTCTTCGACCATCCCATTGACCTGGTCCATGGAGAGACCCACAACGCCCTAACTGGAGGCAGAGGCCAGCTGGGCAAACCCTATGGCTCCGGCGCCGCTATGAAACTGGCCCGGCGCCTGCCCTGGGGCACGGTCCCCATCGATATCGTACACACCGCTCCAGGCCTGAACTGGCGGCACACAGGCCTGCCCGCGCCAGAGCACCGCTTCTGGATGGCCCAGGTGCCGGCCAACGGCGGGCAGATCTGGCACTCCCTCACAGGAATTCCCGACAACATCCTGGATCAGGAACAGTTGGAGAGCATCCGGTATATTAACCGGCGGATTGAGGCCGTGGAGCCCCTGATGCACACAGGGACTTCCGCTGCCCAGGTGGCTGTGCTGTGGAACAATGTCACTGGCCACGGATGGCTGGAGGGCCTAACCGAAGCTGGAATTCCCTATGACCTGTTACTGTCCTGGCAAGTGGAACGGGAAGGGATACCCAGCCGCTTTCGCTGGCTGATCTGCCCGGAACGGGGCGCCTACTTCCCCGGGGTTGTGGAGGCCATCCAGCGCTTTGTCACCTTGGGGGGCGGCGTAGTGCTCAGCGGGCGGGTGGAAGACCCCGCCCTAAGGGAGCTGGCTGGCCTAACAGGCCCTCAGCAAGAGAGCGAGCCCCTATGGACCGGTTACCTAAAGATAGAGAATCAGAAACTGCGGGAGCGGGCGGGGGTTGCCCCCCTGGTTCCCCTGGCCGGAAACGTTTTGTACTGCCCTATGGCCCTGGACGCGCAGTGCCTGGCCAGCCTGGCGCCCCCCTTTGCCCCGCCTCAGGGGTCCGGCTCTCCGCCGGAACGGGCCGTTCTGCCAAAGGTAGAGGTACCCTGGCCCATGATTACCCGCCGGGAGAAGGTTTTGTACTTTGCGGCCCCCTATCATGAGCTTTTAGAGCGGTACGGCCTGCTCTCTCACCTTAAGCTGCTGGACGCGCTCCTAGACGGGCCGCGCCTGGTGAAAATCATTGGGGCTGCCGGCGTACAGCTCAGCGTCTTTCAGGTAGAGGGTGGATATCTGGTTCACCTGGTGAACGGAGCGGGCCAGCGGCCTCTACAAAGCGTTACCAAAATCCACCAGGCCCGGCTGTTGGTCACCCTGCCAGACCAGGAATCCCTAGTAGCCGCTCAGTGGATGTTCTCCTCGGACACGATCATTTGGGAAGAGACCCGAGCGGGTATTTCCCTGTCTCTGCCGCCCATG
>JAAWSH010000223.1 GCA_022801475.1 Acutalibacter sp.
AATGTAATAGTTCACCCGGCGCAGGGCCACCAGGTTGGTGGTACCGTAGCTCAACCGGGCCACCGGGCGGCCCAGATAGTCCAGCCGGTAGTCGCTGTGCACAGTGGTGACTACCGGGGCCTTTACATGTTTTTTCAGCAGATTGCCCATCAGGTTGCCCCGTGCCCCGTGGCAGTGGATGATGTCAATCTTCTGCCCGGCGGTAAGCTTGCGCAGCTCCCGCAGGCCCCGAATGGGGTCGCCGCTCTCAATGACATGGATGGGCACACCCATTTTAGCGGCGTCGTCGGAAAAATCTCCCTGGCGAAAGCAGATGAGGGTAGCGTCAATAAAATGGTTCAGCTCCCTTAGCAGGTTCAGCACATGGGTCTTGGCCCCGCCGGTGTCGCCGCCGCCGATCAGATGGATCACTCGCATGTGGTTTCCCTCTCTTCCGTAGTTTCCTGGCCCAGTAGTTTTTCCATGTGCACATGGGGGCAATGCTCGTCCAGATAGACCCCGTCGGTTTGCACATAGCCTAGCTTTTGATAAAAGCCTGCGGCTTGCACCTGTGCCGAAAGGACCATCCGCGCCGCGCCCCGGGCCCTTGCGGCCGCCTCGGCTTGTGCCATAACTTGGGCCCCCAGCCCCTGGCCCCGGCAGCTTTTCCGCACAGCCACCCGGCCCACGTGCCATGCGCCCCAGGGGTTATCGGGGAAGATCCGACAGCAGGCCACGGCCTGGCCGTCTTCATACAGTGTAATGTGCAGAGCGGTGCGGTCTGTCTCATCGAACTCTTGAGCAAATCCCTGTTCTTCTATAAAAACCTCCTGCCGGAGGGCATGGGTCTCTTCCGGCAGAAAGCCGGTTACTTTTACTGTCTGCAAAAACATCCGTCCTCAATTCTTTGTAGTGTTGATGGCCTCTGGCAGGTTAAAGAAACTTTTACGCCGTGAGAGGCTGGTGGTCCCTCTGTAGGATTTGCCCTCGAAGCAGAAAAAGGAGGGGAAAGGGAAGCTAGAGGGACACTTGCGCGGTCCAGAGGGAAGAGTTGGCGGGAGCCAAGCCCTGGCGTCTGGAGAGATTCTTAGAAGCCCTGCCCAAAAGGCGGCCGCCAGAGGCGTTTCACGATCAAAAAGAAATGCGTCAGAACCTCTGAAACGCTTCTAAAAACCACACGTTTTCTGCCTGAAATTCTTGCTTGTTTAAATATTCCAGGGCTCCGCCAGGGCTGGTGAAACTAAACCGCAGCTTATAGGAATACAGCGCTTGATAGGGAAAACCTGTGGGCCGGTTCAGGGCATTGCGGCCATACTTGCCATCTCCGGCCAAGGGGTGGCCGATAGAGGCCAGATGGGCCCGGATCTGGTGGGTGCGCCCGGTAAGTAGCTCCACCTCCAAAAGGGCAAAGCCCCCGTGCTCTTCTAGCACCCGGTAGCGGGTGCGGATCGTCTTGCCCCCGGGCACGGGCCTTTTGCTGATAAATACCCGGTTTTTGGCCTCGTCCTTGCTAAGGTAGCCGGTCAGCAGGGCTTCCTTTATCTTTGGCACGCCGCAGACCACGCAGAGGTATAGCTTTTTCAGCTCTCGGTCCTTGACCTTTTGGTTGAGGATGCGTAGAGCTTCGGCATTTTTTGCCGCCATGACAATACCGCCTGTATTGCGGTCGATACGGTTTACCAGAGCTGGGGCGAAAGAGTTTTCGCTGTCAGGGTTGTACTCACCCTTTTCATAGAGATAGTGCTGCACCCGGGCGATGAGGGAGTCGAAGTGGTAGTTTTCGTCCGGATGAACGATAAGCCCCGGGGGTTTATCCAAAAGCAGCAGGTTCTGGTCCTCGTAAACCACCCGCAACTTTAGGGGGGCTTTTAAAAAGTCCTGTTCCTTGGGGGACTGCTGGAAAAATTCCTCCTGCCAATACAGGGAGAGCCGGTCGCCAGGGGCCAGCTTAACTTCGGGCACACAGCGGCCGCCGTTTAGGCGTACGTCCTTTTTGCGGATACACTTGTACAGCACGGCTTGGGGCAGATTGGGGTAGGTTTTGGTCAGAAACTTATCTAGCCGCTGTCCGGCGTCGTTGGGGGTAATAGTCACTTCTCTGCGGGGCATAGGTCCTCCTTTAGGGTGGGAAATGAATGGACGAAAATAAGGAGCGGGCGTCAAGGTCCCAGAGAGCGGACAGTAAAAGTTTGGCCGTCTACTGGGCTCGGCCAACTCTTCACCCCCGGACCCCACAATGCGCCCCAGGGGATGTCTCTACTTTTTTTTCCGCTCCGTAGTAAAAAGAAAATATGGCAGGGACAACACAATACCAATGCCAAGGGCAATGGCTACTGCGATTTTAATGGTCTCAAGCCCTTTATTGAAGGCTTGGGCGTTGCTGCCCATGAAAAAATAATAACCAGTATAGTAGATACCCGCCCCTGGCACAATGGGGAAAATGCCGCAGATCAAAAACACAGTTACCGGAGCTTTTCGGTAAAAGGAGAACATCCGGGAAAGCCAGGTCAGGGCCAGCGCCGCGAAAAAGGAGGCGCCGGCCGCCCCGCAGCCCAGGCTGCCGGCGATTAGATACACCAGCCACCCCGCCCCGCCAGTGAACCCAGTAAACAGCAGCTCCCGCCGGGGTGTGTGGAAGATTACCGCAAAGGCAATGGTGGCTAGAAAGGCCACAGCAGTTTGCAGCAGCCAGTTTAAGAGGGTGAACAGCTCCATCAAAACAACGCACCCCCTGTTAGAAGAGAGAGCAGCCGCACCACCGAGCCTACCCCCAGCGCAATGCATCCGCCTACTAGCACAGCGTCCAGCATGCGGATGGCCCCGCTTAGATAGTCGCCGTGAAAGAAGTCCCGGATAGAATTAGTCAGGGCGACCCCAGGCACCAAACGGATGATGGAGCCTATAATGATCTTATCCATATTATTCCC
>JAAWSH010000224.1 GCA_022801475.1 Acutalibacter sp.
ATCCAGACATTATAAAGGAAAAACTGGCTGCAATAGATACTTTGGAAGTAAAAATTAGTGTTGACAGAATGGAACAGGCCGCCGAGCTTTTCGGCAATTTTGACAGCAACATCCGCCTTATTGAGCAGGAATACGGCGTAAGTATGGTCTTTCGGGACTCGCAGCTGAAGATTTCCGGCGAGGACCCCGAGGGGGTAGACCGGGCTGCCCGGGCAGTGCGCAGCCTTATCACCCTCATTGGCGGGGGAGAGGCCCTTAGCGAACAAAACGTGCGTTACTGCATCCGCATGGTGGCGGAGGACAGTGAACAAAAGGTGGCCAAGCTGGCCGGGGACTGTATCTGCGTTACCAGCAAGGGCAAGCCCATTAAGCCAAAAACCGTGGGCCAACGTACCTATTGCGACAATATAAAAGAAAATACTGTCACCATCGGGGTGGGGCCTGCCGGTACCGGCAAAACCTACCTGGCGGTGGCTATGGCTGTTACAGCCTTTCGGGCCCAGCAGGTGAACCGCATTATTCTAACCCGCCCGGCTGTGGAGGCGGGAGAAAAGCTGGGGTTTCTTCCTGGTGATTTACAGCAAAAGGTGGATCCCTACCTGCGGCCCCTGTATGACGCACTATTCGACATGCTGGGGGCCGAGACCTACCAGCGCTATGTAGAGCGGGGGAATATTGAGGTGGCTCCCCTGGCCTATATGCGCGGCCGCACGTTAGACGACAGCTTTATCATTTTGGATGAGGCCCAGAACACCACGGGTGAACAGATGAAAATGTTCCTTACCCGGCTGGGCTTTAACTCTAAAATGGTGATTACGGGTGATGTGACCCAGATAGACCTGCCTGACGGCAAGCGCAGCGGCCTGAAGGAAGCCGTGCGGGTGCTGCGGGGCGTGGATGATATTGCCATTTTCCGTTTTACGGAGAAAGACGTAGTACGCCACAAACTGGTGCAGGACATCATTCGGGCTTACGAGCGGGCCAGCCGGACGGCCGACCGGCGCTCCGCTTCCGTATAAGAACTTGTAAGCATAGCCCAAAGGGCTAACTGATTGCGTTTTTTGTGGGGCAAAGCGGCTTTTCAGGAAATATTTCATGTGTTTCCAAAAAAGCCCATGTAAGACCGACAGAGAAAGGCCTGGCCAGACGGCCTTTGACGCTGTAAATACAAGTTTTCAGTCAAAGCAACGCAGGACTTGCACAGCGCGGTTCCGGCCGCGGTGGGCATTCCAGAAAGGAACGGTCTTGAATTATGGAGAAAATCAGAGTCATCATTTCAAACCGGCAGAAACAAGTGAGGATTCCCACCGGTGTGCGGATGTTGATTCGCCGCTGCTGCCACGCGGTGCTCCAGCTGGAGGACTTTCCCGATTCTGCGGAGATCAGTGTAAGCTTTGTGGACAACGACCAGATTCGAGAGATGAACCGCCAGTATCGGGACAAGGATTCCGTCACCGATGTGCTAAGCTTTCCCATGGGGGAAAACGGGCACTATGACGTGAACCACGAGACCGGAGCCAAAATTTTGGGCGACATTGTTATTTCTGTGCCCAAAGCAGTGGAGCAGGCCAGAACCTATGGCCACTCTTTAGAGCGGGAGATTGGCTTCCTTACCGCTCATTCGGTGCTGCATCTTTTGGGGTACGACCACGAGGACGGCGGCCTGGCCCGGGTGCGGATGCGGGAAAAGGAAGAGCGGGTCATGCGGGAGCTGGGTTTGCCCGCCAGCAGCAGCTATGCCCCCGAGGAATAGTAGGCGGCGCACTCTGCTGCACAGCTTCCGGGATGCCTTCCGGGGGATATGGCGCTGCCTGCAATCAGAACGGAACATGCGCATCCACACGGCTGCCTGCGGTTACGTCCTGTTTTTCTCTCTAAAAACCGGGGTCAGCCGGGGGGAACTGGCCTGTCTGCTGGTGGCCATGGGCGTGGTGACCTGCGCTGAAACGATGAATACCTCCATTGAAAAGCTCTGCGACTTTGCCCAAAAGCGCCACAGCCGGATGATTGGCAACATAAAAGACTTGGCGGCAGGGGCCGTGCTGCTTAGCGCCGTTTTCGCGGCATTGGCGGGCGGGGTAATTTTGTTGCGCCCTGCTTTTTGGGCTGTGTGGGAAGAGATTCTAACGCGGCCTGCCAATCTGGCGGTTTTTATCCTTAGCCTGGCGGCCAGCGGGGCGCTGGTATTTGCTGTGCCACTAAAGAGGGAATAGGCCCAAAGGAACCGTTTTCCCAAAAAAGACGCGAAAGCTCCCAGGGTATGGATCACTGCAAAACAATAAAAAAAGCGGTATGGTTTTTCACCATACCGCTTTTTGCGTCTATGCTGGTCTCCTAAGCAGGGGCAGGGTGGGTCTCGCCTGCCCCTCCGGGCGGTTCACCCCCCTTACCCTGCATCCTATAGTTAACGCAGTTCAAAAGAGATGATACCTCTTTTGAACCTGGCGGCACGGGCATACCCGGGCCGCTCTGCTTGAAAGTCGGTACATACCGATTTTCAAGTGGGTTTACTATACGTCCCACTTGCTTCTAACTTTTCCATAAAGGCGTTTAAGAAATCCGTTCCACGCCAAAGCGGGTCTTTTCGCCGTTAACATCCCACTCCGCCGTATATCCGGCCAGCTGGCCATACTGGCAGCTTTCTCCCAGCACGTCGGCCAAAATCTCCGCCTGGTTCTTTTGCAGCACTGCCTCCACCTTGGCGCTGCCCTGGTGGTACAGCCGGATGTGGTCCGTCACCTTAAAGCCCGCGTCCTTACGCATGGACTGCACCTTGCTGACAATTTCCCGCACAAAGCCCTCTTCAATCAGCTCCTCTGTCAGGGCTGTGTCCAGCATCGCAGACGAGGCCGTCTTCATTCACCATCAAAGCTTCCGAACCGGGGTTGGTGGAATCTCC
>JAAWSH010000225.1 GCA_022801475.1 Acutalibacter sp.
AGGCCCAGAAAGTCCATCTTCAGCAGGCCCAGTTCCTCAATGGCCGTCATGGTGAACTGGGTCACCACCACGTCGTCATTGCGGGCCAGGGGCACATACTCCATCACCGGCCGGTCGGTAATCACCACCCCCGCCGCGTGGGTGCTGGTGTGGCGGGGCATGCCCTCCACCTTCATGGCCATATCCACCAGGGCCTTTACCTGGGGGTCGGCCTGGCAGCGCTCCCGAAAGTCCTTGGAACGCTTTAGGGCCTCAGAGAGGGTCATGCCAAGCTCCAGCGGTACCATTTTGGCTACCTGGTCCACTTTACCATAGGGTACCGCCATAGCTCGACCCACGTCCCGAATGGCCCCCCGGGCGGCCATGGTGCCAAAGGTGACAATCTGCGCCACGTGGTCCGCGCCGTACTTTTCTAGCACGTAGTCAATAATCTCGTCCCGGCGCTCGTCACTAAAGTCAATGTCAAAGTCCGGCATGCTGATCCGCTCGGGATTGAGAAAACGCTCGAAAATCAAGTTATACCGGATGGGGTCCACATTGGTGATGCCCACGCAGAAAGCCGCCAGGCTGCCCACACCAGAGCCCCGGCCCGGTCCCACGGGAATGCCCACACTTTTGGCATAGCGGATAAAGTCCCAGACAATAAGATAGTAGTTGACATAACCCATCTGAGTGATGGTGCGAATCTCATACTCCAGCCGGGCCGTGATCTCTGGGTCCGGCTCCTCTCCATAGCGGCTGCGCAGGCCGTGGTGGCAGAGCTTTTCAAAAAACTCCTGGTTAGAGCTGCCATCAGGGGTGTCGAACCGGGGCAGCTTGGTTTTGCCGAACTCAAACTCTACATTGCACCGCCGGGCGATTTCCACCGTGTTGTCCGCAGCCTCAGGCAGCTCGGGAAACAGGGCGCGCATCTGTTCCTCTGACTTAAAATACAGTTCTCCGGAGCCAAAGTCCAGCCCCCCCTCTTCCTCTACCGTGCGGCCGGTCTGAATGCACATCAGCACCTTGTGCATCTCCACATCCTCGGCGGAAATATAGTGGCAGTCATTGGTAACCACCAGGGGAATGCCTGTCTCTTCAGAAAGGCGGATGATACCTGGATTTACATAACGTTCATCGCTAAGACCGTGGTCCTGGAGCTCCAAAAAGAAATTCCCACTGCCAAAAATGCCCTGGTAACGCAGGGCCGCAGCCTTGGCCGCCTCATACTCTCCTCGCAGCAGAGCCCTGGGGATCTCTCCAGAAACGCAGGCCGAAAGGGCGATAAGGCCCTGGTGGTACTGCTCCAGCAGCTCAAAGTCCACCCGTGGGCGGTTATAAAACCCCTGGGTCCAGGCCATGGAAACCATAGCGGCCAAATTGTGATAGCCTGTCTCGTTTTCGCAAAGCAGCACCAGGTGGCGGTTTTCGCTGTCCAGCTCGTGGACCTTGTCAAAACGGGTCCGCTTTGCCACGTAGACCTCGCAGCCAATAATAGGCTTAACGCCCCGCTTTTTAGCCGCTTTGTAGAAGTCAATGGCTCCGTACATGTTGCCGTGGTCCGTAATGGCTACAGCCTGGTAGCCCATTTCCTGGGCAGTGTCCAAAAGACGCTCAATCCGGCAGGCGCCATCCAGCAGACTGTATTCGGTGTGGACATGTAGGTGGGCGAAGGCCATTGGCAACGCCTCCCTTCTATATAGTAGGATACGTCCAGCAAATCAAACAAGGCACACGCAGTACCGTAGGAGCAAAAGAGCGGTTACCGCCTTGCGGAGGGCGCGTCTGCCTGTGGCAAAGAGGAGTTATTGCTCTGCATCCACTCTGGCTGCGAAGCGGCCGTCGAGATGACAAAACCTTTTCTTCGGAGAATCTTTGCACTTTTGTCAGGTTACTGCTCAAAAGCCAAGGTTTACGTAATTTCCAACACCTTTACATAACCTCTCCTAAGCCCTTCTCTTCGATGAGCTTCTCCCCTATTTCCAGCAGCCTTTGCAGCCGGTGATTCACCCCGCTACGACTAACCCCTAGCCGCTGGCTAAGCTCCCGCAGAGTAAGGTCTGGATATTCCAGGCGCAGCTGGGCCAGCTCCCGCAAATTCTCCGGCAATGATTCCAGCCCCCTATGGTCACTGATAGCCGCGATAGCCGCCACCTGCCGGGCAGAGGCAGAAAAGGTCTTATCCATATTGGCGGTCTCAAAGTTCGTCTTTCTATTAATATTGTTCTTGGCCTCCTTGTACATCTTCACCTGCATCAGCTCCATGGACGCTCCTGTGGCCCCCAGGTAGATGAGCAGGTTTTCGATCTGCCCGCTGTCCTTTAGGTACACCCCATAGCCGCTTTTGCGCCGTACCACCGCCGGATTTACAGGGAAGGCCTCCACCTCTCCTAAAAGCGTGTACAGGTCCCCAGCCAGGTTTTTATAGGGCGCAGCAAACTCCAGGTGGTAGGCCTTGTTGGGATCTGTGGCCACGCCGCAGGCCAAAAATCCCCCCCGCAGAAACGCCTCGTGGCAGCAGGGGTTTTCCAGCACCGCCCGGTTGATGCGTAGACTGGGCTCCCGGCCCGTGTGGCCAAAGGCCTCCGCCAGCCTCAGGCGCTCCTGCTCTTCAGGCAGTTCCACGCGGTAGGCTGGGCGATTCCGGCGGCTTACCGCGTAAGTCAGCTGGGCACTGACCCCTGCCCCGGCTGCGGCCAGTTCCAGCATACGCCGGGCCACAGCGGCGTGCTCGGTGGTAAAAGAGGCGTCCTTGAGCGTGAAGCATTTGGAAAACAGCCAGACTCCATAGCACTCGGCCCGAATACAGCAGTTATTTTTATGGTCAATCTTACATAGTTCTCTTTTAATTTCTC
>JAAWSH010000226.1 GCA_022801475.1 Acutalibacter sp.
GGGGTACAGGGCGTAGTTCTGGAACACCATGGCGATGTCGCGGTCCTTGGGGGCGATGTCATTGGAAAGGGTGTCGCCAATGTACAGCTCGCCCTTGCTGATCTCCTCCAGACCGGCGATCATGCGCAGGGTGGTGGACTTGCCGCAACCAGAGGGGCCAACCAGAATGATAAACTCTTTGTCGGCGATCTCCAGGTTAAAGTCCGTAACAGCCGTAACTCCTCCCGCGTAGATCTTATAAATATTTCTTAAACTCAAGCTTGCCATATAGCTTTCCTCCTGTTTCAGACTCCGCCCCCAGAAGCCTGCTTCCGCCTGTGCGCCGCCGTCCTTTCATCTGCGCCGCCCTCCAAGAAGAGAAACTTGGGCAGCCAGGGAAACAGCTGATATGTAGCGCTAAGCATTGGGAGTGGGTCTAAATTGATTTACCAATATTATAACAGAAAATAGTGCTGGAGGATAGTCTTGAATTACCCAAATATTTTCCCCCATATTTATTAGCATTTACCAAAAGTAAAAAAACAATTGGTGATTCTGTGCAGTTTTTTTGATGTTCGCTCATAGTGCATGGGTAGTAGCAGCGTCCCCTTCCACCCCCCTATCTTGTATTTTCCGCCCCAGGGCCCTCTGCCGCCCAACCAAAAAAGTCTTTGGCTTTTTGGGCGGCAGGGCTGCGGCGTAAAAGTTTCTGTCAACTTGGTTTACCCATAATTTTTTATTGTATTTTCCACATTTTCCCCGGGGTTTTCCACATCAATCGGTGGGAAATTGGTCCAAAACCTCCCCGGTCGTACTTTCTGTCCCAGTTTCTGGGGCGGAACTCTCCACAGTTCCCACCGGATTTTCCACATTGCTAACCTCCGCGCCTGCCTCGGCCTGACTACTTTGGGACGCGCTGCTGTTTACATAATCACTTTCTCCTCCGCTCTGCGGTTCGCTGGCGGCGGGCTGGGTGGCCTCTGGCTGGGGGGTGGCCTCCCCATACCGGGCGCTGTCCCGGGCAAAGCCGTGCATAAAGCCATCCACCTCGGCGCAGGCTAGGTCGCCGCCAATGACCAACCGCCCATACACCAGCAGGGTAGCGTATACCTCGGTCTCCCCAGGATAATTGGTAATATGGTACTTATACTGGGTGCAGACCTCCCCGGCGTAGGGGGCCAGGTCAAAGCCCTGGGCCTGCTGCATGGCGTTGTAGTTCTGATACACGTCGTTAAACTGGGCGGGGATCATCACTTCCCGGGTCTCGGCAGGCTGGGGGTCCACCTGCCAGCCAAAGGATTGCAGGTAGGCCAGGCGCTCTTCGTTGGTCTCGCCAAAGACCTGGGCCGGGGCAGGCTCTTCTCCCCCGTCTTTACCCCAGCGCAAAAAGACACAGGCGCCCACCACAGCGGCGGCTAGTACTAAGAAAGCCAGCATTCGTTTTTTGTTTGCTTTTAATGATACGAACATAGTCATCGTTCCTCCCTGTAGGTTCCTGGGACATATATATGAAAGAAACAGGACGGCTATGTTTTTTTCTCAAAAAGGGGCTGGGGCTCTTGGTCTTTCTGGTCTTTTTAGCCCTCTATAAACTCTGCTGCCAGGACAAAGTCCTTCTCACAACATTCTGTTAACCAGAAGCCTTGCCCCCCATGCTCCAGTCTTTGGCTATGAAAAAAGCAGGGCACCGGGGGCTTTGCCAGCCGCGGCTCTGGCCAAAGAGCGCAAAAGGCCGTTTGGGTAATGCCCTGGGCCATGCCCATGCCGGTCAGCTTCATATGGCTCTCCTTGGCGGTCCACAGGCGGGTCAGGGCGCTGTCCCGGTCTGTCCGCTCCGCAATCAGGACCGCCTCCTCTGCCGTGCAGATACGCTGGGCCAGGGCGGCCGAAAACACCCGGCAGCGCTCCACGTCCACCCCCACGGGGCTGTCCTCTACCGCGCAAACCGCCAGGCCCCGGGAGTGAGAGATATTAAAGAAGAACGCACCGCTCTTTAAAAATGGCTTACCGTGGGGGCCAAAGGTCAGGGCCTCTTTTATGTCCAGGGGAAGCTCTATCCCCCACCGCCGGGCCGCCAGGCGCAAAAGCTCCCATCCTGCCCTTCGTTCCGCGGCGGGGCGGGCCTTTCGGTCCAGGTCCTCCGGCAGGCGATGAATGTACACCAAGCAGACCACTCCTTTCTTTGGTATTGAGGGTATTTTAACACATCTTCCGCCCCCGCGCAAGGCCGGAAACCAGAGAGCAAGGGACCCACACCACAGAATCAACATAATTCCCCTTTATATTACCCGCATTTTTCACATAGGCATTCGTCATATCCGCTATTTTATTTTCGCCAATTTCGTTACCTGCTTTTCTTGACTTAAAGCTTACTCTAAATAGTATAATCAGCCTTAAAGAAAACCATCAGGAGGGAATGGGTTTGACCATTAAAGAAGTAAGCGAGAAATACCACATTAGCCAGGACACCCTGCGGTACTACGAGCGGGTGGGCATGATTCCCCGGGTTACCCGGTCCTCGTCCGGCCACAGGGACTATCAGAGCGGCGACCTGGGCTGGGTGGAGCTGGCCAAATGCCTGCGCAACGCCGGGCTGACCGTGGAGGCTATTGTGGACTATGTGCACCTCTCTCAACAGGGGGAGGACACCATTCCGGCCCGGCTGGAGCTTTTAAAGCACCAGCGGCAGGCACTGCTGGACCAGCGGGGGCAGATTGAAACTGCCCTGGAGCGGCTGGACCGGAAGATCGGCATTTATGAGAAGAAGATTTGAGAACTCCCCGGCTTTGCCGTCCCATTGCTTTTTTCTTTGGGATTCGCTATAATGAGAAAAAAGT
>JAAWSH010000227.1 GCA_022801475.1 Acutalibacter sp.
TGGAAAATATACTGCTGGGCCAGGCCCGCGCTGGGGCCGAAGTCCTCCGGGCTCATCCTAGGCAGCAGGGTGGCCATAGCCCGCTTCATCCACACGTCCATGGGGAAGCATTCCGTCTTATGAAAGCCATACAGCAGGGCGCACTCGGCCACCTTTGGCCCCACGCCCTTGATTTTCCGCAGCTCTTCCCGGCCGAAGGCTGGCGGCTCCCGGGCAATAGCTTCCAGGTCCAGCTGGCCTCTAGCCACTTTTTGGGCAGCGTCCAGAATGTAGCCTGCCCGGTACCCAGGGCGCAGGGGGGCTAGATCCTGGGGCGAAAGGGCAGCCACCGCCTCCGGGGTGGGGAAAGCATGCAGCTCCGACCCGGGAATGGGCTGGCCGAATAACTGGCAAAAGCGCTGGACCATGCCTTTGATGCGGGCAATATTGTTATTCTGGGACATGATAAAGGAGCACAGGGCCTCCCAGGGGTCCTGGCGCAAAATATGGATGCCGGGGGCAAAGGCTGCGGCTTCGGCCAGGGCGGGGCTTAGCCGGGAGAGAGCCTGGCGCTGGGCCTCGTAATCCTGGTCTAAATCAAAATAGGCCTGCCAGACCTGCGAAAGATCCTCTGCGGGGCAAGAAAACGCTAGCTGGTCTCCTACCAACCGTAGGATGAGCACTCGGCCAAAGGCAGCCCCCTGCCAGGAACCGTCCTCCAGGTTCTGCCAGCGGAAAGCCTGGCCACAGTCCAAGGTCTGGGCCAGGTCAAAGCTGGCGGAAATACACACGCCGCTCACCGGTTTTTCTCGTTAGCGTCCTGCTGGGCAGTGGGTTCCCGGCCGGTGAGCCAGGTGATAGCCCGCTCGATGGAGTCCCGGGAGTTTCCCCAGTCCCCGCCCGCGTTGCGGTAGTCGAACATCCGGCAGAAATGGGTGACGTCGCCGCCCAGCTCTTCCAGGTAGACAGTGGCCAGCTGGGTGGTAATGGCCTGGAAGGGCTGAAAGTTCTTTTTGGGCATTTTCTGGGCGGCTTCCAGCACCAGGCCGTAGTGGGGCAGGCAGATAAAGGGCTGGGCAGCGTAAATATCCCGGAATTCCTGTTCGGCCTGCCAAAGGGTAATGGTGCTGTCCAGCAGGTGGCGCATGTTTTGGTCTATATTTTCGCAGATAAAACAGTTTTCCCCCCGGCTGTGTACAGCTGCCACGATTTTTTTGGCAGGGGTTTTATCCCCTGGAAACACCTGCCCTTTTACTTCCGCCAAAAGGCTTTCCAGAATAAGAGCCACAGAGAGGCGGCTGCCCCGGGCCAGGATCTGGTTGAAGTGATGAGAACAAAAGCCCAGGCGGTTGGTCTCAATACGCACGTCGGGCTCCATCATGGCCGCGCCAGTGATGTAGGTGGCCATGCGGTCCTCCAGCATGTCTCGCATCCGGCAGAAAGGACAGCCGTCTTTTGGCTCGAAAACTTCGTTGACAGGAATAGAACAAATATCTTCCCGCATGATTTATAGCCTCCTTTGGGGCAATTGGCAATTATAATAAAATTATACCATAAACGAATAGAAATGGGAAGAATAAAATAGGCGTCTCCCCACAAGCTTTCCCTCTTGATTTCCCGGGCAAAACAATGTAAAATAAAAGGCAATAACGTCTTTGGAAGAGGGAGAAACAAGCCCATGAACGACCAACTTTCCGAAAGGATACAGGCCAGCCGGCGGGGCTTTTCCAAAAGCCAGCGGGCCATTGCAAAATATCTTCAGGACCACCCAGAGGAGGTGGCCTTTATGACAGCCTCTAAGCTGGGCGCCACAGTGGGTGTCAGCGAGTCCACCGTGGTGCGGTTTGCCACCGAAATTGGTTATTCCGGCTACCCTGCCATGCAGCAGGGGGTGCAGGGGATGATACGCAATAAACTAACCACGTTTCAGCGCTTGGAGATGACTTCTCGGAACATTCCCATGGACAAGCTGCTGGACGCGGTGCTGGAGCAGGACATTGACATTTTGCGCCGGACCAGGGAAAACATGGACACAGCCGCCTTTTACCGGGCAGTGGACGACCTGGTAAAGGCCCGGCGGGTGTTTGTGCTGGGGGCGGGCAGCTCCCTGGCTCTGGCCACCTTTTTGGCCCACTATATGCAGCTCATCTTTGACTCGGTCCAGCTGGTAGAGGCCACCAGCGAGGCCGCTATTTTACAGCAGATGGTCCGTGTCCACGAGGACGACGCGATTATAGCCATCAGCTTTCCCCGGTATTCGAAAAAGGCCGCCAAGGCTTTGAAATACGCCTCCAGCCGGGGCATGAGCGCGGTGGCCATTACAGATAGCCCAGATTCCCCTGTGGCAGAGTCCGCCTCTCATATTCTGCTGGCCCGTAGTGACATGGTCTCTTTTGTGGATTCTCTGGTAGGGCCTTTAAGCTTAATCAACGCCCTTATTGTCACTGTGGCTATTCGAAAAAAGGCGGAGGTCTCCCGTTCCCTTCAGCTAATGGAGTCTATTTGGGATGAGTACGGAGTTTATGAAAAGGTGGATGAGGAGGAGCAGTAAGGAGCTATGACAGATGTGATCGTGGTGGGAGCAGGGGCCGCTGGGCTGATGGCGGGGGGCCTGTGCGCGGCCCAAGGCCTGCGTACCCTTATTTTTGATAAAAACAGCCGGCCCGGGCGCAAGCTGCGTATCACAGGCAAGGGCCGCTGCAACCTGACCAACCACTGCTCCCCGGAAGAGGTGATTGCCGTGGCCCACGGAGGACGGTTTTTGCACAGCGCCATGAGCGCCTTTCCGCCCCAAGCGGT
>JAAWSH010000240.1 GCA_022801475.1 Acutalibacter sp.
ACCTTATCTTAGTGAAAACGCAGAAAGCAGACCAGAAAAGCGGCAGGCTTACCAAGGGGCAGATTTTTAGGATTCTTACCAAAAATACATATCATTCCCGGGGAATCAAGGTGCAGCTTCGGACAGGGGAAATTGGACGGGTACAGAAAATTCTTGGCTGACATAGGCGATAGGGGATCAGGGCTTCATGATTCCCTATCTTATTTTATAATATGATTCATCATTGTATTATGAGCGAATTGCAAGTGTTGTTCAAAACTGTCGTTTTCTCCCGGTTCAAAGAGAATGAAGGAAAGCCATGTAAACCAGAGCTGCCAGAACAGGACCATTCTCAGGTAAATGTCTTTCATATTTAAGAGGAAAGGACGGTGGTAAAATATGAACAGAAGGCTAAGCCGTTATAGAAAGCAGGAAAATCTGGCGGCGCCGGAATACACATTAAATCAGGAAAAAAGAAAGAGAAAGAAGATTCCGAAATGGGTGAGAAATCTTTTTGCCGGCGTGATAATCGCCGGAGTCGTCCTATACGCGCCTCCTCTTATCATGCGGCCGGTATCTACAGAACCGGTGGTAGTGCTTGAAATGGATACGGTGGCTATACGGGCAGCAAATGAATATTTAAAGGATCATCCGGACGATGATTTTGACGGGGACGGTTTAGCCAATGCTAAAGAACAGCAGGCAGGGTCAGACCCATATCGGGTAGATACCGACGGAGATGGGATTATGGATTCCAGTGAACTGTCTCTGACGAATACAAGCCCGATTATCTATAATAACACCCTGCTTGAAATCACAAAACAGCAGATGGAAGCGGCAGATAAATCCGTGCGCTCGCCGTTTAAAATCAACAATGTGGTACTCTGGCCGGATAATCTGGAATCCAGAGCTCATGGAGCTGTGGTGAAAACCCTTGCCGGATACCGCTTTTGTAACTTTCAGGGTTGGGTACAGTTTCCGGAAGGCAGCTATGTCTATGCGGTAGAGGATGGCATACATAAGGAGCTTCGGAGAAGTCCAGAAGGTGCGGTTTACATTCCCAAAGCAGAAACAGGGATCGCGGTTGAAGCCTACGAGAGACCTCTGGAGATGATCTATCAGTTTTCTTGCTGCGGCCGCCCACTGTATATCAGCAATGCAGTTTGTGGTGAAATCCTCCGATTTCTGCTACCGGAAAAGGGCCCGGCCTTGTTTACCTGCCGCAAAATGGCGACTGCTGATTTAGACCCAGATACCAGCCGGGGAAAAGAAATCTCTGTCCATACGACAAGTACACAAATGGATGACAGCCGGTTTGGCCGCAATCATATCCTGCTTACAGATTTGGCTCAGGTACGAAGGAGTATCGAAGAGAACCGCCCGGTTATAAGCTCCTTGTTCTCGCCAACTCGCGGGGAGGCAATTGTGTTGATTTACGGCTATACGTCACAGGGAGATTTGCTGGCCGCTGATCCGGAAACCGGTGAAGGGCTGGGGAAAATCCACATCGAGGAAAGAGCCAGCAGGCTATACGACAAGGAAGGAAAAATACTGCAGTATGAGTGGTTTCTTTTCGATGGACTTGGCTTTAGCAGCTATAGCAAAGACAGAATCAGCTTTCTGATGGAAAGTCCTTCAGTGAATCCATAAATACTTTCTGAATCGAGCCGGTGCTGCCAGATAGGCGCCGGCTTTTGCAATGCCCAGTTTTCTGCATATTGAAAGTGAATTAAACAGAGAAGAAAGGAGGGAGCGCTATAACATGGCAGCAAGGAAAAGCCTCTATGATATAGAACGTCTGCT
Source organism: Acutalibacter sp. (assembly GCA_022801475.1). GTDB lineage: Bacteria > Bacillota > Clostridia > Oscillospirales > Acutalibacteraceae > Acutalibacter. Next base: position 1,783 of record JAAWSH010000240.1, read on the forward strand.
GGCAGACGCGGATATGAAAACGGTCGCAGAGGAAATCGGCATGAGAATAGATTACGCGGCCGGCTACACCAAGAATACCGGAATCCTATGTCCCAACCCGGAGCATTCAGACCGACATTTTGGGAATTGCTTTATCCGTCCAGACCACACTTATGTCTGTTACTCTTGCGGAGACAACGGAAACGTAATCCATATGGTTATGCAATACCTCAACATATCCTACCGGGAAGCGCTTGGCGTCATTGCAGATATTTGTGGCGGGAGACAGTTTTATCTTGAAAAGGTAGACGAGAAGGACATCCGATTTCAGGCTGTTTTAAACCATAAAGAGTGTGAGCTGATTGGAATCTGTAACGCCGGTGTTTTTGGTATTGTCGGAATCCAATCCTATCCATCCAAAGCAGGTCCGGGAGAACGAATCCGACTGTCCGACTGGACGGAGGATGACGACGCCATTTATGTGGTAGAAAAATGCTTGGAACCGAATCCGCTCCTTGCCCTGATGAGGTCAGACTATGCTTCTTACTGTGAACTGGTAGTTGCAAAGGCAGAAGAGGCCATGGAGGAAAATTATGCGGTAATCAAAGAGATGTCTTCTTTGCAGGATGGAGAGCTGTTTATCCCGTTATACTGTTCGCAGATCGAGCAGATAGAAGAACTCCTGACAAAGCATTTTGGAGGAGAAAGACGTGCTCAGAGCCTTCTCCACCAGCCTTACGCAAAGCAAGGACAGGTTGCTTCGCTTTCCATGCTTTTGGCTTCTAAACCATTGGCCGCTCCTTTTTAGGGCGCCGGCTATAATGCTTTTTCTGGCCAACTTCCTGCATATTGAAAGAGGAAACAGATGGAGGTGAGGCCTGTGAAGTGATCTATATATTCCGCGGCATAACCTCGCTGCGGATTATAACCCCAATCATCATTCATGAAATAGGAGACTGAAAATGCGAAATCAAAAACCCTTTGGAAAGGAAAAGATGAATTTCAAAAAA
>JAAWSH010000228.1 GCA_022801475.1 Acutalibacter sp.
TTCTTTTGTTGCTTTAATATATATTCCTTCTAATACAGGCATTGTTGTTTTTCCTGTAATAGCTTTTGTTACTATAGAAATACCTTCTTGTAATTTTTGTTTTGAGCATATTATGTTCATGATTTTACCTCCTAAAAACTGTTTTTATTCCCCTGAGCCAAACACTTCGGGAAGGGTATGCCGGGCCTATGGCACGTCTTAGCGCGGTTGAAGCATGGCCTGTTCCCGGTTTTACCGTCTTGGGCGCGGGTCTTGGCAGGAAAAGGCTTTGCTTTCGTCCAGCAAAACGGGAAAGGGCTCTGCTGAAGGGCACGGCAGCCTTAAAGACTCTGCCAGGCCCATGAAATATGTGCTTTTCCTTCTTTTTACTCAGAGGTAATAGATTCATTCCCCCATAAAAATGGGGGCCGGCCGCTAGGTTACTCTTTCACGGCGCCCATGTACACGCCGCTGGTAAAATACTTTTGGAAGAAGGGGTAAATAATCAGGATGGGCGCCAGAGTCACCAGGGTGAGGGCCATGCGGGTGGCCAGCTCCGGCACGTCGGCCCCGGTGCTGGAGGCCTGCTTCAGCGAGATCATCATCTGCACGATCTCTGGGTTATTCATGTTGTTCATATTGTTGAACATCTGCATAATGTAGGTCTGTAGGGGCCAGAGGTCCGCGTGGGTCTGGCCAATGTACAAAAATCCATCGAACCAGGAGTTCCACTGGCCTACCACGGTAAACAGCCCAATGGAGGCCATGACAGGCTTGGACATGGGCAGAATGATGCGGGTAAACAGCTTGAGCTCTGATACACCGTCCACCAGGGCGGCCTCTTCCAGCGAGGGAGGAATCCCTTCGAAGAACTGCTTGAAGATCAGTACATTAAAGGCGCTGAATAGGGTGGGCAGTACCAGCACCCAAAAAGTATCGATTAGCCCCAGGGACTGGATGACCAGGTAGGTGGGAATCAGCCCGCCGCCAAACAGGATGGGTACCAGCATGAGGGAGAGAAACAGTTTTCGCCCGGGCAGGTCCTTGCGGGACAGGGCGTACCCGGCCAGAGAGTTTACCGCCAGGCCCAAAAGGGAACCCAGCACGGTGCGGGCCATGGTGATTTGCAGGGCACGGCCCACAAAGCTGGTGTTGGATAACACCTTTTTATAGGCCAGCAGGGTGGGCTGGCGGGGAAACCAGGTGACAAAGCCGCCGTTTTGGGCCACTTCGCGTTTGGTGGTTAGGGACACAAACAGACAGTAGACCAGCGGATACAGGCACAAAAGCCCCACTATGGTGCAGACCGCATAGCAAAACACAGAATAGATTCTTTCGCCCTTGGTCTTTTTCATTGGGTATCGCTCCTTTCTTACCACAGGCCCCGGTCGGTGGTCTTGATAGATAGCTTGTTGGCGCACAGTACCAGTACCAGCCCCAGCAGAGACTGGGCAAAGCCTACCGCCGAGGAGATGCCGTAGTCCAGCTTGCCAATGCCCTGGTTATAGACCCACAGCTCAATGGTGTTCACCCGGTCTCGCACCGCCAGGTTGGCGAAAAGCAGGATCTGCTCTAAGCCATTGTTTAGGATGGAGCCCAGTGAGAGAATGAACAGAAACACCACCACAGACATAATGCCCGGCAGGGTGATGTGAAGCAGTTTGCGCAGGGCGCCGGCCCCGTCGATGGAGGCGGCCTCGTACAGGGTGGGGTCAATGTTGGACAGCGCCGCCATATAGAGGATTGTGCCCCAGCCCATCTCCTTCCAGACCTGGCTGACCAGCAGGGTGGGGATGATGGTATTGGAATTGGTGAGAAAGTCTATGTAAAAAGTGCCGTTCCCGGTAATAGTGGACAAAAGCTGGTTGATAATGCCCGAATTGCCTAAAAGGGCATAAAACACCGAGTAAATAATCACCCAGCTGAAAAAGTGGGGGATGTATACAATGGACTGCACCACCTGGCGGTAGCGCGGGCTGTGCAGCTCATAGAGAAACAGGGCCAGCAGAATGGGGAAAGCCGTGGTAACGGCAATGCGAAGCACGCTGAGGTAGACGCTATTAGCAATCACGCCCAAAATTTCTTTGCTCTGAAAGATGGTGCGGAAATTTTCCAGGCCTGCCCACTGGCTGCCCCAAATGCCCTGGGCGATTTTGTAATCCTTAAAGGAGACCACTACCTGCATGAAGATGGGATAATAGCAGAACACAGCCATACAGACCATGGGTACGATCAGCAGGCAGTAGATAAACCAGTACCGTTTAACGTTTCTCACGGTTTTCTCCTTCAAGGCCAGCTGTACCCCGCTGGCAAAAAGTACCAGCAGAGCCGCTGCCGGCAGGGCAAGGCCAAACTCATAGACCTGGTAAAGAGAGAGCTGGGCGCCGGTGCGGTCAGTGGCCCGCAAGCCGGGCAGGGTAATGGCCGCCGCATAGAACAAAACGCACACCAGGCTCCACGCGCCCACCGCCGCACCCAGGCCGTAGACCCGCTTTTTCAGGACCAGACACAAAATGCCTACCACCAGCATCAGAACCGCTAGGGAAAAGAGCAGCGCGCCAAAGGCGGCGGGCAGCAGGTTGGGGGCCTCTACGGTAAAGGCCTGTTTGCCCGCCCGGCCATGCAGGGTCCGCCGGCCGGTGAACAGCATAAAGAGCAGGTCCACTCCTTTCAGAGGCAGCGCCACGCTGGCTCTGGGCTCGATGTAGGTCACCTGGTCGCCCCATAGAAGCAGTAAGAGAGCTGCCGTCAGCAGACCCAGCACCACCA
>JAAWSH010000229.1 GCA_022801475.1 Acutalibacter sp.
ACCGGCTCTTCCGGTTCTCCCGCCCTTTCCCGGCGAAAATCCTCCTCCACCTGCTCCAACAGCTCTCCAGTCCGCAAGAAGAAACGCCGGCATATATCCTCTTCCTCCACTTCCTTGGGGATTTTTACTTTATTTTCCAACCTATACTGGCAGATGAACCGGTCATTGAGCAGGCTGTAGTCCTGGTACAGCCTGGTAAACTGCTCCTTGCTCAACTTGCCCCAGGCCCATTTTCCATGTTGAAACCGCCGGTAGACGATGTCCTGGATTAGATGGAGGTAGTAGCCCAGATAGAGCCCTTCCTCCCGGAGGCGTTCTCCGTAGAGCTGCCGGAATTCATCCAGATCATAGGTTCTCAGCGGGCCCCGGTCCGCCAGAAAATGACTGGCACGGTTTCCCGCCTTCCCGGCCGGCGGCCGGGGAGCGTCCGGCAGCAAAGCCCCGAACAAAAAGGCCTCCGGCTGGGAAAGCTCCCGGTCTTTTAGCAGCTCCTGGGCCAGGACCAGATGCATAATTCGCGAAGCCATAGCTACACTGGCAGGCTGATGCCGCCCAGCTCCGCCATCAGCTGGTCACGCATCCGCAGGGCCTCCCGACGGGCGGCCCCGGCGTAGTCCTCGGGGTCGCAGCCCTCCTTTTGCCAGGCGCAGAGAATGGCCCGAGAGGAATTGACAATGGCTCCGGCGCCGTGCTTATCAAAGCCCATAGCCACGTCCTTGGCCGCACCGCCCTGGGCTCCGTATCCGGGCACCAGGAAGAAGGTGTTGGGCAAAGCGTGGCGCAGCTCCTTTAGCTGCTTAGGGTAGGTGGCTCCCACCACGGCTCCCACGCCGCTGTAGCCATACTTTCCAGGCAGCTTTAGCCCCCACTGCTGACACATATTGCCCACGGCCCGGTAGAGGGGCTCATACATGGCGTGGAGCATCTGATCCTGGAACTCCCCGGAAGAGGGATTGGAGGTCTTTGCCAACACAAAAATCCCCTTATCTCGAGCCGCGCACACGGCCAGCAGCGGATCGATGCCATCGCTGCCCAGGTAGCCGTTCACTGTTAGGGCGTCCGCGCCAAAGGCCTCAAAGGACTCTCCCTCCACGTCGGTGGTTCCCAAATGTGCGGCAGCGTATGCCCCCATCGTAGCCCCGATGTCGTTCCGCTTGCCGTCAGTGATAACGAACAGCCCCTTCTCCTTGGCATACCGGATGGTTTCAGCCAGAGCGCGCACACCGGGCCAGCCGTACATCTCATAGTAAGCCGCCTGAGGTTTAACCGCTGGCACAATATCGCAGAGGCTGTCCATCAGGTCCTTGTTAAAGGCCAGCAGCGCGGCGGCGGCGCCCTCTAGGTTTTTGCCGTATTGGGCAAAGGCGGCCTTCTTGATATGAGCTGGGATGTACTCCAGCTTGGGGTCCAGGCCGGCCACAGTGGGGTTTTGTTTTTGGGTGATAGCTTCCATCAGTCGATCCATTGACATTGGGAACACTCCTTTTATAAATGATAAGATAAAAAAACGGACACATTGCGCGGCAAAAGGCGGAGAAAACCGCCTATGGGCGATTGGGGGACCATTTTATTAAAAAATCATGCATATTGCGCTGGCCGCAATACCCTCTCCCCGGCCTGTAAAGCCCAGACCCTCCTCTGTGGTGGCCTTTACACTGACCTGCTCCAACCCTATTCCACAGGCCCGGGCTAGATTTTCCCGCATGGCCGGAATATATCCCGCCAACTTGGGCCGCTGGGCTATCACCGTGGCATCGATATTGCCAATCTCATACTCTCGGTCTCGCAGCAGCCCGCACACCCGCTCCAGCAGTTTCAGGCTGTCCGCGTCGGCATAAGCTGGGTCGTTGTCGGGAAAATGCTGGCCAATATCTCCCAGCGCCGCCGCGCCCAAAAGGCTGTCCGCTATGGCGTGGGCCAGCACGTCCGCGTCTGAGTGGCCCAGCAGCCCCAGCCGGTAGGGCACCTCCACCCCGCCCAGCACCAGCCGCCGGTTCTCTACCAGCTTGTGAACGTCGTACCCCTGGCCAATTCTCATTGGTCCCGCCTCCTTCTTTGCCACCAGCGCCCGGGCCAGCAGCAGGTCTTCGGGCGTAGTGAGCTTGAAATTGTGATAATGCCCGGCTGTCAGCTTTACCCTGCCTCCCGCGGCCTCAATGAGCTGGCAGTCATCTGTGTAACGTACCCCAGTGGCCTGGGCCCTACCCACCGCGTACAGATACAGGTCCCGGCGGAAAGCCTGGGGCGTCTGCACTGCCATAAGCCTGCTCCGCTGCGGGGTGCAGGCCACAAAGCCCTCCTCATCCGCCAGTTTGCAGGTATCCTTGCTGGGCACCGCCGCCGTAGCCGCGCCAAAGGCCAGGGCCCCCTGGCACACTGCCTCTAAGGTTTCTGGGTTCAGCAAGGGCCGGGCCGCATCGTGTACCAACAGAAAGCCGCTATCTCCCTCCAGCGCCTGGACGCCCCGCAGCACGGACTCTTGGCGCTCCGCACCACCTTGGGCAAAGCAGATTTTTTTTCTGCCTGCCGCTTTCTGGGCTGCCTGGGCTGCCAGCCGGGCAATTTGTTCCATATCTTCTTGGCGGCAGACCACGCAGACCTCGTCAATTCTCTCACAGCCGCAGAGCACCTTTAGCGGGTGGAAAATGGCCGGCACACCCCCCAGCTCTTCCAGAACCTTACAGCGGCCTGTGCCCATGCGGGTGGAGTTTCCCCCGGCCACCAGCACTGCGGCAAAACGGTCATTCA